>RDYO01000001.1 GCA_004293385.1 Verrucomicrobiota bacterium | reverse complement strand
CGCACCGCCGTCTACGATCCCGCCGAGAACATCCACCGTAACCATATCCTGCACCTCTCGCTTTCGCCGGCCCGCATCTCCGCGGCCACCGCCGCCGAAGCGCGCGCGCTCGCCCTGAGCATCGCCGAGAAGATCCAGCTGGTCGGCCTCCTCGCCGTCGAGATGTTCGTGCAGGACGGCCGCATCGTCGTCAACGAGCTCGCCCCGCGTCCGCATAACAGCGGCCACCAGACTTTCGACGCCCACGAGACCAGCCAGTTCGAACAGCATGTCCGCGCCGTCTGCGGCCTGCCGCTCGGCGGCACCAAGCCGCTCGCGCCTTCCGCGATGGTGAACCTCCTCGGCGACGTCTGGCGTGACGGACAGGAGCCCGACTGGACCAAGGTCCTCGCCGATCCCTCCGCCAAGCTGCACCTCTACGACAAGGGCAAGGCGGCGCCGGGCCGGAAGATGGGCCACATCACCGTCACCGCGCCGACCCTCGAAGAAGCGATGCGTCGCGCCGAGGCGCTGCACGCCGCGCTCTGACCGATGTCGGCCCCGCAGGTTTTATTCTGGGCCAATATCCTCATCCTCGTCCCGATCGGTTTCGGGACGTTGCTGAAGCCGTCCCTGACGGATCATGGTGTGTTCGCGGAGAGCGCGGGCTGGCGGACGCTGGTCGGTTCGCTCTGGGTGGGTATCCTCGCCTGTTCCGCTCTGGGCGTGGTCTGGCCGTCCAGCTTCGCCTGGCTGCTCGTCTTCCAGGTCATCTACAAATCCGTGTGGCTGCTCGCCTACGCCGCTCCGCGCGTCCTCGCCGGACGTCGTCAAGAGATCCCTGCCGGCATCGCGCTGAGCTTCGTCGCCATCGTCCTGCTCTGGCCCTGGTTCATCCCTTGGCGCCAGTTGTTCGCCGCGCTCTGATCAGTCGAGCAGCTCCGGCTTGCGGCTGAAGAGCTCGAGCGGGATCTGACCGAGGCACAGGAAGAGCAGCACCGCCTGGAAGACCGGGATGCGCGCCTTCATGCCCGCCGCTTGCGCGACGTAGTTCTTGGCCATGACTTCGGAGATCATCGCGAAGGCGAAGATCAGCGAGGCGACGCAGAGCACGACGAAGAGCCGGTTCCAGGCCTTCGCTGACGTGATGCGCCGCCACGGCAGGAAGAGCAGGCCGGCGTAGGCGATGAGGAACCAGGATTCGGCGCGGAGCGCGCGGGGGAAGGTCACGACCGCGGGATCCCAGCGCGGCGGGATGCGGACGAAGCCGAGGTTCAGGCCGCCGAGCAGTTCGTTGAGCGCCATCAGCAGGCAGAAGACGCCGAAACCTAGGGCGATGAAGCGTCCGTAGCGGATACGTTGGGCGGCGGTCTCGTGCATGCGGGAAAGGTTGGGCGGCGCCGAGGCGGACGCAAATCCTCAGAGCGGACGGAAGAGCGCGACGTCGCTCCACTCGCCCATGACGCGTCCGTCGGCACGGGTGCCGGCGCCCCAGGCGGCCTGGCACTTCGCTTCGAAATGGGCGCGCACGGCGTCCTGCTCCTTCGCGAGGATGCCGCTGAGGGCGAGCACGCC
>RDYO01000006.1 GCA_004293385.1 Verrucomicrobiota bacterium | reverse complement strand
GGCACGTCGAGGCCGATGTCGAGCATCAGCTTCTTGAAGATCTCGCGGTCTTCGCCGCGTTCGATCGCCGCTTCCTTCGCGCCGATCAGTTCGACGCCGTACTTGGCGAGGACGCCGGTGCGGGCGAGCTTGAGCGAGAGGTTGAGGGCGGTCTGGCCGCCGAGCGTCGGGAGCAGCGCATCGGGCTTCTCCTTGGCGATGATGCGTTCCACGGATTCGACCGTGAGGGGTTCCACGTAGGTGACGTCCGCCGTCTCGGGGTCCGTCATGATCGTGGCGGGGTTCGAATTCACCAGGATGACACGGTAGCCTTCCTCGCGAAGGGCCTTGCAGGCCTGGGTGCCGGAATAATCGAACTCGCAGGCTTGGCCGATGATGATCGGTCCCGAGCCGATGATGAGGATTGAGCGGATATCGGTCCTCTTAGGCATAGTGTTCCGCGGACTGTCAGCGACCGTCGGAAGGTTGGTCAAGTGGGGACTTCTAACAATTGCGGGCGCCCCGCGGGAAGGCGCTTGCAGGGTCGTCCCGGGCGGTCATTCATCGGGGCGTGGACATCATCAGGATCGCCGGCATCAAGTCCTTCGGACACCATGGCGCCCTGCCCGAGGAGAAACGCCTCGGACAGCGTTTCACCGTCTCCGTGGACCTCGAGATCGACACCCGCCCGGCCGCCGCGGCCGACGACCTCAAGCTGACCGTCAATTACGCCGACGTCATCCGCACGGTCGAAGCTCAGCTGACCGGCCAGCCAGTCTACCTCATCGAGACCTTGGCTCAGCAGATCGCCGCCCGAATTCTGGGTACTTTCACCGTGGTCAAGGCGGTCACCGTCGAGGTGAACAAGCCCTTCGCCCCCGTGGCGGCCGAGTTTGACGCGATTTCGGTCAAGATCCGGCGCGAGCGGGCGTGAGCAGAGCCCCCCTCCACTATATCCTCGGCCTCGGCAGCAACCTCGGGGAGCGGGCCGACCTCCTCGCTGAAGCCATCGCCCGCCTAGGAAAACTACCGGGGGTCAGAATTCTGGCGATTTCCGAGGCGGTTGACTCCGATCCGGTCGGGTATGCCGATCAGCCTAATTTCTTAAATCTTTGTCTAGCAATTATTTGTGATAAAAATCCTGACGAATTACTGACCGAGACCCTCGAAATTGAGCGTCAATTGGGCCGGGAACGGACGGCAAACCGTAATGGCCCCCGGACTTTGGACATCGACCTGCTCTTCTATGAAGGAGGCGCCTGGGACAGTCCGACGGTCACCCTCCCCCACCCTAGGTGGTTTTCCCGAGGCTTTGTCATCTTACCCCTAAGGAATCTGCTTCAAGACCCGGCCCTCGCCAAGCACCCCGCCTGGGGTTCGCTCGCCGCGGAGGTCCGGTCCCTGCCCGTCGGCGACCATGGCCTCCGTCCATGGCAAGGCCCGACTCCCTGGAGCAAGACTCCCTGACCCCCGACCGCTTCGGACACTGTCCGTCGCTCTGGCTCGCCCTGCCCCTCCTCCTCGGCTGCTCGGTCGACGCTTGGATCGGCGTCGCCCCGGGTCCTTGGCTGCTGTCGGGAGCCGCCGCCGGCATCGTCGCCTGGGCCGGCCGATCGCGCGCGCTGCTCGCCTCCGTCATGCTCGTGATCGCCGGGACGTGCCTTGGCGCGGCCTGGCACCAGCTCCGCACGCCCCCGGCGGAGACGCCCGTCGTACGCCGTCCTTTCGTCGAACTGCCGGTCATGATCGAGCGCGCCTCCCCGCGAGCGGACGGCGAGGACTGGACCGGGCTCGGTTGGATCACCGAACGCGATGGGCCTTATTTCCGCCGCCGCGTCGCGCTCTCCGCTCGCGGCGAGTGTCCGGCCGAAGGCGCCGAGCTCATGCTCGCCGGTGGGCTCATCGCGATCAAGGAGGACGCCGAGGGTCATGACGCTTGGTTGCGCTCGCAGGGCGCGACGCTGAAATTGCGCGGCGGCCGCGTGCTCGGCGAACTCGCGCCGGCGTCGCGCTTCGCGCGTTGGCGGCAGGCGCAACAACGTCGGCTGGATACCTGGTTGCGGAACATGCCTTGGGATGATCCCGACGGCGGCGCATTGCTCGCCGCGACGATGCTGGGGCGGACGGCGCTCCTGCCCGCGGAAGCCAAGGAGGCGTTCGCGACGACCGGCACGCTGCACCTCTTTGCGATCAGCGGCCTGCACATCGCGGGCATGGCCGCGGGCTTGCTCTGGCTGACACGCCGCGCGCGCCTGCCGGAACTCCCGGCCGGCGTCGCCATCCTCGCGCTGCTCTGGCTCTACGTGCAGGTGACGGGCGCGTCGCCTTCCTCGGTGCGCGCCTGGATCATGGCCGCCTTCCTCTGGGGCGGACGCGTCGGCGAGCGCGACACGCCGGCCCTGCAGTCATTGGCCCTGGCCTGCGCCGTCACGCTGATGCTCTCACCTGAGGCCTGCGCCGACGCCGGCTTCCAGCTCAGCTATGCGGCGGTGCTCGGCATCATCGTCGCCGGCGGCCCGGCCGCGGAACTATGCGCCCGACCCACGGAGGAAGAGCGGCTGACGCCTGCGGCCGCGCAGACCGCGAGGCAGCGACTCCGCTGGCGCGCCCGGAAATTCCTGCTCGGCGGACTCTGCGTCTCGCTCGCCGCCACGCTCGCCGGCTCGCCCCTGACCCTCGGACACTTCGGAACGGCGAGCTGGGGCGGAGTCTTCGTGAATCTCGTGCTCGTGCCGCTCTCGGAAATCCCGCTGATGCTCGGCATGGCCTCCGTCGCGTGCGGCGTGAGCGATGGGCTCGCGACGCCTGCGAGCTGGCTCAACGGCCTCGCCGGGGCATGGCTTCATGCGATGACCTGGATCGCAGACCAGGCCGCGCAGGTCCCGGGAATATCATTGCACGCGCAGACCCGAGGAGCGCACGCCGGGCCGATGGGCGCGGCGTTGATCGCCGTCGTCTACCTCGCGCAATGCGAAGCGAAGAGCCTCTGGCGCCTGCTCGGGATTCCCGCCGCCTGCCTGCTTGCCTGGATGGCCTTAGCCTGTCGCTGGACCAGTTAGGACTGGCTTGCCTCACGGCGATAAGCCGAAGGAGTGCGGCCGGCTCCACCCTTGAACCAAGCCGTGAAATGGGGCGCGTGCCGGAAACCCAGCAACGCGGCCACTTCCTTCAACGGGAGTTCGCCTTCACCGAGCAGACGACGCGCGCTTTCCATCCGCCGGGCTTCCAAGAAGCCCTTGGCCGTCAGTCCGAGTCCGGCCTGCAACAGCTGGTCGAGCCGGCGGCGTCCGTAGCCCGCCCTGGCGGCGAGTTCCGCGAGCTCAGCGGGGCGCCCCAATGGTTCGTCGTTCAGCAGGCCGATGATGCGCGCCAAGCGGCGTCCACCCGCATGACCTGGCGCCGGATGGACTCCCATGCCGGCGAGTGTTTCCACATAAGCCGCAAACCAGCCGAAGAAAGCCTGCTCCCGACGGGCTCGGTCGATGAGAGAAATGGGCCGCGGCAGGATCGAGCGTCGGTAGTCCACCGAGGTCCGGCCTTGGTGGACGGTCTCAAAGAGCCCTGAAGTCAGGCGATGAAGGGTTCGCAGGCGTCGGGTCGGAACGACCAGATTGAGCCCCTCCGCATAAAGCGGGAGCCCATCCGGGCGACGACAACGGAAGCCGACGGAGAGAAGCCTGGTCCCCTTGGCGAAGAAATGCCGCCGCCGACCGGGGGCGGAGAAGAAGGCACACCCGGAAGGAACGACCATGCGACGACCCTTGACCTCGATATCCACGCGACCCTTCTCGACGAAGAAAAGACCGTAAGGCACTTGGGAGAACCCCGACCATGCTCCTGGGTTGAGACCGGCCGCACGATAGACCCAGAGCCATTCGAAGCGCGTCTCCTGCCAGGAGAAGGCAGGGGTCTCAGGAAGGTCTTCGGCCATGCACGTCCTATAACTGATTTCACTATTTCGTAAGTCATTACCCTGTCCAGTTCCGAAGAATCTGACAGCGTCGTAACATGACCCCACGCATCTTCCCCGTGCTCGGCCTACTGATCGCCGGCTTCCTCCCCTCGGCCGGCGCCGCGCCCCAGGAACGGTCCGGCATCTACCCCGAGCTCGCCTACTTCAACAACGAAGGCGAGTGCGGCACCGGCGCCGTCGTACCTTGGGCCGACCGCCTCTGGGTCATCACCTACGGCCCGCACCTGCCTTACGGCTCAAGCGACAAGCTCTATGAATTCACGCCGGACCTGCAGCAGATCGTGCGCCCCGAGAGCGTCGGCGGCACGCCGGCGAACCGCATGATCCACAAGGAGTCCAATCAACTCGTCATCGGGCCTTACTTCATCGGCGCCGACCGCGAGGTGCGTGTCATTCCGCCGAAGCTCATGCCCGGCCGCCACACCGGCAACGCCCGCCACCTGACCGACCCGGCGAACAAAGTCTACTTCGCCACGATGGAAGACGGCCTGTACGAGGTGGATGTCCGCACGCTCGCAGTCAAAGGCCTCATCAAGGAGATCAAGAACAAGCCCAAACCCGGCCAGACCGCGGAGGTCAGCCCCGCGACGATCACGTCAACGCTGCCCGGTTATCACGGCAAGGGACTCTACTCCGGACAGGGACAGGTCATCATCGCGAACAACGGCGAGCAGGGCGCCAAGGCGCTGGTCGACCCGACGATCACGAGCGGCGCGCTCGGCTCCTTCAACGGTGAAGGCAACTGGACCCTCATCCGTCGTAACCAGTTCACCGAAGTCACCGGACCCGGCGGCCTGACCGGCAACGCTGACCCGGCCAAGGACCCGATCTGGACCGTCGGCTGGGATTTCCGCTCGGTGATCCTGATGGTCATGGAAGACGGCAAGTGGACGAGCTATCGCCTGCCCAAAGGCAGCCATTCTTACGACGGCGCGCACGGCTGGAACACCGAATGGCCGCGCATCCGCGACATCGGCGAAGAAGGCGCCCGCCTCATGACCATGCACGGACTCTTCTGGAAATTCCCCGCGAACTTCTCGCCCAAGCATTCCGCCGGCATCGCGCCGCGCTCCGCCTACCTCAAGGTCATCGGCGACTTCACTCCCTGGCAGGGACGCCTCGTCTTCGGCTGTGACGACACCGCCAAGTCCGAGTTCCTCAACAAGCGTCCCGCCAAGGGCGCGCTCGCCGGCCCCGGCCAGTCGCAGTCCAACCTCTGGTTCACTTCGCTCGACACGCCGGATAAGCTCGGCCCGGCCATCGGCCGCGGCAGCGTCTGGGTCGACGAACCGGTCGAGGCCGGCGTCGCCTCCGACCCCTTCCTGCTCGCCGGTTTCGCCAAGCGCGCGGTGCTGGTGCAGCACGACGGCTCGGCGGCCACGACCTTCACGCTGGAGATCGACGCCCTCGGCGACGGACAGTGGAAGACCTGGCGCGAAGTCGCGCTCAAGGCCGACGAAGGGACTCAGTGGGTCGAGATTCCCGCCGGCGTCACCGGGGCCTGGATCCGCGCCAAGACCGACCGCGACGTCGCCAAGGCGAGCGTCACCTTCCAATACGCCGCGAACGACGGACGCAGCGTCGAACGCGACGGGCTCTTCAAGGGGCTAAGCAAAGCCGGCGACGCCTCTTCGCAGGGCGCGCTCCTGCTCACGCGCGGGGGCAACCTCCGCACGCTCGCGGTCCTGGCCGCGGATCTCACGCCCGACAAGACCACGACCGGCGAGGCCTACGAACTCTCCGCCGACCTCAAGCTGACGAAGATGGCCGACCAGAAGGTCGCCGCCTTCGTCCAGAAGAACACGCCCATCCCGACGGGCATCGTCACCGCGGACGCGGCCTCGGTCATCTTTGAAGAAAGCGGCGTCCGCTGGCGCCTGCCCCGTTCCGCTTCGCCGGCGCACGACGGCCTGCTCGCCCGCTCGGCGTTGCGCAAGGCCCGCGAAGTCTGCACCGAACGCGACATGCTCCAGGCGCACGGCACCTTCTACGAACTCCCCGCGCTGAACGCCAAGGGCGCCGTCCGCATGCGTCCGATCGCGACCAGCGACGCCGCCGTGCATGACTACTGCTCCTACCGCGGCCTGCTCGTGCTCAGCGGCGTCTCGCCCGCAGCCGCGAAGGACGACCACCATGTCATCCGCTCCGACGACGGCAAGGCCGCCGTCTGGGTCGGCGCCGCCGACGACCTCTGGAAACTCGGTAAGCCGCGCGGCCACGGCGGCCCCTGGCTCAATACCACCGTCCAGAAGGGCGCTCCTTCCGATCCGTATCTCATGACCGGCTACGACAAGAAGAGCCTCAAGCTGACGAACCACGGTACCAAGCAAGTGCGTGTCTCCGTGCTGCTCGACGTCGCGGGCGACGGTCGCACCTCTGCTTATAAGGTCATCGAGGTACCCGCCGGCGGCGAAGTCGCGCACGTGTTCGAATCCTGGCTCAACGCTTACTGGGTCCGCTTCGTGGCCGACGAGGACGCCGTCCTCTCCGCGCAGCTGACCTACGAATAATCGCAACCCTCGGGCGTTTCTGCGGTTACATCCTCACACCCCCTCCTCTCATGTCGCTCCGCCTCCTCGCCCTGCTCGCCCTCGTCTCGCCGCTCTGCGCGGCCGACGCTCCCGCCACCCTCCTCGCCCAGCCGGACAAGGAGATCGTCAGCGACGCGCTGACCAAGGAGGCGAAAGCCACCGATTGGAAGGTCGCCAAGGGCAAGTGGGAGCGCACCCCTGACGGCACCCGCGTCGAGGAGATCCCGGCGGACCAGCATGGCGCCGTCAGCCGCGTCGCCCAGAAGCTGCAGGACCTCGTCATCGCCTTCGAATTCCGCTTGGACGGCGCGAAGTCCGTCTCGCTGAGCATCAACGCCACGAAGGATCACATGGCCCGCGTGCTCATCACGCCGACCACGCTGCGCGTGCAGAAAGACGACCACGACCACGACGGCCCCGACAAGGCCGTCGTCTTCCTGAACACCGCCCAGTCCTTCGAGGCGGGCACCTGGCACCGCGTCGTCCTCGAGATGGTCGGCGACACCATGGTCGCGACGATCGACGGCAAGGTGAGCGCCTTCGGCAGCGACGCGCTCTTCAAGACCGAGAAGGTCAGCCCCGGCTTCACCTGCTCCGGCCAGTCCGCCACCTTCCGCAACTTCACGCTCTGGAGCGCCAAGGCCGAGCCCAAGGCTTCCTGGAAGGACGCCAGTGCCCGGATCGCCGAAGCCATGGCCGCCGCCCCGAAGCCGTCCGCGCCGGCCGCCAAAGGCAAAGGCAAGGGCAAGGCTAAGGCCGCCAAATAAGCCATCCGGCACGTTTTCACCGGCGGGGACCCATCTCCCCGCTTGCACCGTGGGAGGTTACGACCAAGTTCGAACCTCCCACTTTCATGAACGAGCCCTTCGACACCATCGAGGAAGCCCTGGCGGACATCGCCGCCGGGAAGCTCGTCATCGTGACCGACGACGAGAACCGCGAGAACGAGGGCGACCTCGTCATGGCGGCGTCCAAGGCCACCCCCGAGACGGTCAACATGATGATCCGCCACGCGCGCGGGCTCATCTGCGTCCCGACCGTCGAGCATCAGCTGCGTCGCCTCGGCATCTCCCAGATGGTGCCCGAGAACCGGGAGTCGCAGCGCACCGCCTTCGCGGTGTCCGTCGACGCCGCCGAAGGGATCTCCACCGGCATCTCCGCCTACGATCGCGCGAAGACGATCGCGATCCTCGCCGACCCGCAGGCCAAGCCGGAGGCCCTCGTGCAGCCGGGCCATATCTTCCCGCTGCTCGCCCGTCCGGGCGGCGTGCTCCAGCGCGCCGGCCATACCGAAGCGGCGGTCGACCTCGCCTCCCTCGCGGGCCTGCACCCGAGCGGCGTCATCTGCGAGATCCTCAACGAGGACGGCTCGATGGCCCGCCTGCCCGAGCTCGTCGAACTTAAGAAGAAGTTCGGCCTGCACATGATCTCGATCGCGCAGCTCATCGAGTTCCGCCATCGCCGCGAACGCCTCGTCGAGCTCGTCGCCGAAAGCCCGTTCAAGTCAGCCTGGGGCGAGTTCAGCCTGCGCGTCTACCGCTCGCTGCCCGACGGTCGCCAGCACCTCGTCTTCACCCTCGGCCAACCGGACGAGACGCCCACGCTCGTACGCGTCCAGCGGGAGAACATGCTCGGCGACCTCTTCCGCGGCAGCGCCTTCGGCGCCGGCGCCTCGCTCGCCTCCAGCTTCGAAGCCGTCGCCAAGGCCGGCCGCGGCGTCATCGTCCACGTCGCTCAGCCCTTCGGCGGCATGCAGGCGGACCAGGACGGCGTGCGTCTCGGCCAGATGGACGCGCGTGACTACGGCATCGGCGCCCAGATCCTTTCGCACCTCGGCCTCCGCCGCATCCGCCTCATCACGAACAACCCGCGCAAGGTCGTGGGACTCGGCGGTTACGGGCTGGAGATCGTCGAACAGGTCCCCTTCTGAGCCGCGGACGGTTGTTTCCGCTTGCAGGCTTGGTCCGAAGCGACTCCATCGACCGTCCGTTCTTCCGCCATGAGCCTCGACAAGCCCACCCCTGACGCCATCGACGGCGCCGAACTCCGCTTCGCCCTCGTGTCCGCGGGTTACAACGGCGAGCTGGTCCAGGCCCTGAAGAAGAACGCCGTCAAAGGCCTGCGCGCCGCCGGCGTGCCCGCCGCCTCGATCGTCGAAGTCGCCGTCCCCGGCTCCGGCGAGATCCCTTACGCCGCCTACATGTCCGCGATGAGCGGCGATTATGACTGCGTCATCGCCCTCGGCGTCGTCGTCGCCGGCGACACCCCGCACCACGAGATCATCGCCCACTCGACGGCCCAGGCCCTGCAGGACGCGGCCATCCGCTCCGAAGTCCCGATGATCAACGGCATCGTCGTGACCAACAACCGCGAGCAGGCCGTCGCCCGCTGCCAAGGATCCCTGGACCGCGGCACGGAGTTCGCCCACGCCGCCCTCGCCATGGCCCGTCACCGCGTCACGCTCGGCGCCCGCCTCGACCAGGTCGAGGACGAGGAACGCAAGCGCGGCGGCCAGGAACCTTTCGCCCAGAACTGAACGATGGACAACGACTCGCCCATTTCCGCCTCCGCGCGCGCCAAGATCCGCATCCGGATCAAGAGCGTCGACTACCGCATGGCGGACCAGACCGCGGCCGACATCATCGCCAGCGTCGTCGGCACCGGCGCCCGCATCTCAGGCCCCTTCCCGTTGCCCTCCCAGGTCGAGGAACCGCGCACGGCCCTCCGCGAGGAGATCCGCAGCCATCGCCGCCTGATCGAGATCATCGGCTCCAACCAGAAGACCGTCGACGCGTTCCGCCGCCACAACGTGCCGGCCGGCGTCGAGATCGCCATCGTCGCCCCGGAAGAACCGGTCGTCCCGGACCCCGCCGCGCCGCCCGCCAAGCGTAACCGCCGCCACGACAGCCGCGTCGTCGCGATGCATTTCCTGTGCTCCTGGGAAGTCCAGCGTCACGCCGACATGGTCACGGCCCTCTTCGACTTCTTCTCCGAACGCCCGCAGCCCCGCGAATACTACGCCTTCGCCGAGGAGCTCATCCAGGGCGTCATCCGCGACCTCGCCCTCATCGACGAGATCATCGGCAAGTACGCCAAGAACTGGGCCTTCGGCCGCATCGCCCGCGTCGACCTCGCCATCCTGCGCGTCGCCATCTTCGAGCTCATGCGCCGCACGGACATCCCGCCGGTCGTGAGCATCAACGAGGCCGTCGACATCGCCAAGGAGTTCTCGACCGAGGAATCCAAGCGCTTCGTGAACGGCATCCTCGACAGCTACAAGGAAGAGCTCGGGCGCGACCCGCGCAAGGCCGAGGGCGGCTGAGCCATGGCGGGCTTCTTCGAGCGACTGAAGTCCGGCCTGAGCCGCACGGCCGAGGCCGTCGCCAATCTCTTGGCGCGTCCGATGGACGCCGCGTCCGCCGAGCAGCTGCGCGAGCGGCTGATCGCCGCCGACTTCGGCCCCGCGACCGCCGACGAGGTCGTCGAAGCCGCCCGCGCCGCGTGGAAGACCGAAGCCTCGCTCCGCAAGACCTCGCCCGCCGAAGCCGCCGCCGAAAGCATCGTGCGCGCGCTGGGCGGCGAGACCGCCGTTGCTCCCGTCCTCGCTAAGCCGCACGTGATCATGCTCCTCGGCGTCAACGGCGCCGGCAAGACCACCACCGCCGCGAAGCTCGCCTGGCGTTGGCGCGAAGAAGGCAAGACCTGCCTGCTCGGCGCTTGTGACACCTTCCGGGCCGCCGCCGGCGAACAGCTTTCCGCCTGGGCCGGCCGGCTCGGCGTCGAAGTCGTCGGCGGCGCCGCCGGCGCGGACCCTGCCGCGGTGGCCTTCGATGCCGTCAAGGCAGGCGTCGCGCGCGGCGCGGACCTCGTCATCCTCGACACCGCCGGCCGTCTGCACACCAAGGCGCACCTCCTCGAAGAACTGCGCAAGGTCGTCCGCGTCACGACGAAGGCCCATGCCGGCGCCCCGCACGAAAAATGGCTCGTCCTCGACGGCTCGCTCGGCGCCAACTCCATCGAACAGGCCCGCATCTTCCACGAAGCCGTCGGGCTCACCGGGCTGATCGTGACCAAGCTCGACGGCACCGCCCGCGGCGGCGCGCTCGTCGCGGTGGTCCGCGAACTCGGCGTACCGGTCCGCTTCATCGGCGTCGGCGAGCAGCCGGCCGACCTCCAGCCCTTCGACGCGCGCGCCTACGCCCGCTCGATCGTCGGCCTGGCCGAGTGAGGTTGTCTTGCCAGCGGGGGCGGCTCGCCCCAGCGTGACCACATGTCGGCCGAGACCGTCACCGTCGAACTAGGTTCACGCTCCTACCCCGTCCGCATCGGGGCCGGGATGCGCCGCGAGGCCTTGGCCGCCGCCGAACGTCGTCTGAACGCCGGCCAGAAGTGCGTCGCGATCACCTCGCCCGGCGTCGCCGCCGCGCAGTCCGGCTTCGCGGCCGAACTCGCCCGTCTGATGCCGGTACTCGCCACCGCCGCGGATGGCGAGACGGCCAAGTCTGCCGCCGAACTGGCCCGCGTCTGGGATTTCCTCGCCGCCAACGGCGTGGCCCGTGACGGCGCGGTCTTCGCGCTCGGCGGAGGCGTCGTCGGCGACCTCGCCGGCTTCGCGGCCGCCTCCTATCAGCGCGGCGTCGATTTCTACCAGCTCCCGACCACGCTCCTCGCGATGGTCGACAGCTCCGTCGGCGGCAAGACGGGGATCAACCTTTCCGCCGGCAAGAACCTCGTCGGCAATTTCCACCAGCCCACGGCCGTCTTCGCCGACACCGACCTGCTGGCCACCCTGCCGCCGCGCGAATTCGCCGCCGGCATGGCCGAAGTCATCAAGCACGGCATCATCGCCGACGCCGACCTCTTCGGTCTGCTCGAACAGAATTCGCCGCTCGCCTGGAACCACCCGCTCCTCCCGCGCGTGATCCGCCGCTGCGTGGAGATCAAGGCCGCCGTCGTCGCCGGCGACGAACGCGAGACCAGCGCCCAGGGCGGCCGCGCGCTCCTCAACCTCGGCCACACCTTCGGCCACGCGATCGAAGCGACCGCCGGTTACGGCGCCTACCTGCACGGCGAAGCGGTCGCCATCGGCCTCGTGATGGCCGCCAGCCTTTCCGCCGAGCTGAAGCACTGCACCGCCGCCCAGGCCGAACAGGTCGAGGCCGTGCTGAAGTCCCACGCCTTGCCGACCGCCCTGCGCGCGCCGCTCAAGCTCGACCCGATGCTCGCCGCGATGCGCCGCGATAAGAAAGTCCGCGGCGGCAAGCTGCGCTTCGTCCTGCAGGACGGCGTCGGCGCGGCCAGCACCGCGGACGACGTGCCCGAAGAGGCCGCGATCCGCGCCTTGCTCGCCGGCGGCGCCGTCCGCTGACGTCCCCCGCTTGACCCGGTCCGGCGGCCGGCCTTTCCTTGCGCATGCCCCGACCGCTCGCCCCGCTGGTCCCGCTCTGCCTCGCCTTGGTCGCGCTCGTCGCGCCGGCGGCCGAACCGGTCGCGGAAACCCCGCGCATCAGCGCCTCGGGCTTCATCCGGCATTGGCCCGGCGAACTGCCGATCGTCCTCTCGGTGCCCCATGACGGCGCGGCGAAACCCGCCGACATCCCGGACCGGACGAGCGGCGTGACCGTGCGCGATTCGTACGCCACGGCGCTCGGCCATGCCCTGCGGGACGCGCTCCGCGCGCGCTTCGGCAAGGCTCCGCAGCTGGTGGTCTGCGAGCTCTCGCGCAAGAAGGTCGACTGCAACCGGGAGATCGGCGAAGGCGCGGCCGGTCAGCCGAAGGCCGAACAGGTCTGGCGCGAGTACCACGCCTTCATCGACGAGGCCGAGAGCGCGGTCGTCGCCCGCTCGAAGCACGGGCTTTACCTGGACCTCCATTCGCACGGCCATCCGAAGCCCCGCATCGAGATCGGCTATCTGCTGAAGGCCTCCGAGCTGCGCCTTTCCGACGAACGTCTGGACGCCGACAAGTCCGTCGCCGCGCGGTCTTCGATCCGCTGGCTGAGCCAGCGGACCCCGGCGCAGTTCTCCGAACTGCTGCGCGGCGAGACGAGCCTCGGCGGACTCTTCGCGGCGCGCGGCGTCGCCGCGGTGCCCTCGCCCCGCGAGGTCCTGCTCCTGGACGATCCTTACTTCAACGGGGCCTACGACATCGCGGCCCACGGCTCACGGGACAAGTCCCAGCTCGACGCCGCACAACTCGAAGTGCCTGGTCCGATGCGGGACACTCCCGCCCATCGGGCGGCCACGGCGCAAGCGATCGCGGAGTCGCTCGACGCCTATTTCGCCCGACACTTCGGAGTGAGCCTGAAGTAGCCTTACGGCTGCGGACCGACGGCGGGCTTCGCCGCGCGCCAGTCGCGCTTGAGCAGACGGTCGTCGTTCTTCTCGTTCGCCTCGCGGACACGGTCCTTCAGCGAACCTTCGGCGGCGGGCTGACCGGACAAGGCGGCCGCGGCCGGCGTCTTCTCGGGCGCGAAGGAACGATCGCCGACCGGGCTGGCGCAGCCGGCCAGGAGCAGGAGGGGCAAAAGGAACGTGGTCTTCATGAGATTATTTCGCGCGCACCTTGGCGTCGGCCTCGAGCCAGGCGCGGAGGGCGAGGGCCGAGCGACGGGCGCGTTCGCGGGCGGCGGGCAGGTCGTCGGCGTCGGCGACTTCGGCCTTGGCGAAGGAATAGAACTTCGCCTTGGGCTCGGTGCCGGAAGCGCGGACCGCGATGCGACGTCCGTCGGCCAGCTCGGCGAGGATGAATTCCTCGGGAGGGACACGCTCGCCCTCGGCGTCGAGCACCTTGTCGCGCTCGTAGTCGGTGACGCGGAGGACCTTGGAGCCGTCGATGACGGCGGGCGGCGACTTGCGCCAGGAGGCGACGATGCGACGGATGCAGGCGGCGCCCTCGGCGCCTTCGAACGCGAGGTTCAGCAGGTCCTCGTGATGGGCGCCGTAGCTCAGATGAAGCACGTCGAGCGCGTCGAGCAGCGTACGGCCGCGGGAACGCAGCAGCGCGGCGAACTCGCAGAGCATGACCACCGTCGCGTTGGCGTCCTTGTCGCGGACCGCGTCGTCGGCGAGGTAACCGTAGCTCTCCTCGGCTCCGAGCAGGAAGAGGGTCGAGTGACGCAGCGCGAGCGGCGCGCGGCGGCGCAGAGGGAGCGCGGGGGCGTCGGGGCCGGCGCCCTCGACGAGGCGGCGGTGCCAGTTCTCAAGCTTGCGGGCGATCCACTTGAAGCCGACCAGCGTCTCGACGCAGCGCACGCCGTGGCGGGCGCAGATGGCGGCGACGAGCGGCGTGGTCACGAGCGACTTGACCACCGCGGCGTTAGGCGAGCCGGCTTCGGGCAGGATGCCGGCGTCCTTGAGGGAGGAGAGGCGGAACTCGGTCAGCAGCGCGGCGACCTCGTTGCCGTTGAGCAGGCGATGGCCGCCGGCAGGCAACGGGCAAGCCACGCCGACGCGGTCGGAGTCAGGGTCGGTCGCGAGGATGAGGTCGGCGTCGATCTCCGTGGCGAGCTTCAGCGCGAGGGCGAAGGTGCTGGCGTTCTCCGGATTCGGGGAGGCGACGGTCGGGAAGCGGCCGTCGTGCTCGCGCTGCTCCTCCACCAGATGCGGGTCGATGCCGACGCGACGCAGGGCGGGCACGACCATGACGTCGCCGGTCCCGTGCACGTTGGTGAAGACGACCTTGGGCGTGTGCCGCGCGATGATCTCCGGGTCGAGCACCACGCCGGCGAGGCGGGCGAGGTAGGCGTCCTCGGCCGTGGCCGGGACCGTGAGCACGCGGGCGAGATCCTTCTCGAGATAAGGCGCGACGTCGGCCGGTCCGAGCTTGCCGACTTCGGCGACGATGGCGGCGTCGTGCGGAGGCAGGACCTGGCCGCCGTCACCGAGGCAGCACTTGAAGCCGTTGTCGTGCGCCGGATTGTGGCTGGCCGTGATGACGACGCCGGCGTGGGCGCCGAGGTGACGGACCGTGAAACTGAGCTGCGGGGTCGAGCGGGCGCCGGCGAAGAGGTAGGCCTCGCCGCCGAGCTCCGTCCAGGCGCCGGCGATCAGCTCGGCGAAGTGGCGCGAGAAGTGGCGGACATCATGGGCGACGACCAGGCGGGCGCCGGGCTGGGTGGCCGAGACGTGCTTCCAGAGGCCGATGACGGCCCGGAGGACATTGACGTCATTGAGGCAGGCCGAGCCGATCGCGGCGCGCACCGGCAGCCCTTGGGCGTCGACCTCGTTGGCGGCGGAGACCCGGCCGACCGTCCGGCCGCGCATCCCCCCGGTGCCGAAAGCGATTCCCTTATAGAAACGGTCTTCGAGTTCGGCCCAGGCCCCGCGGTCGCAGAGGTCCCGGAGGGAGGCAACGGCCTCGGCCGGAAGCGCACCCGAGCGGAGCCAATCCCCGGCGTTGGCGAGGCTGGCGGCGGAAAGCTGGCCCTTCTGTTGGGCGGCTTGGAGGAGCGAAAGGACGGCGGCGGAGGCGCTCATGTGTCCCCCATACTTACCCGCCCGGGGGCGGGGACAAGCCCGTAGGCGGGGGAGGCGGGGGTTGACACAAACGGTCCTTTCCCAAGGGTTGACCCCCCATGCCCGAAGACCGTTCCAGCAAGCAGCCCCCGGCCGGCGATGACCGCAACCTCGTGGTCGTCGACGAGGATTTCGTCAATGCGGACGCCGAAGACCGTCTCTGGCTCTTCTGGGAGCGCAACCAGGGCACGATCGTCAAGGCCACCGTCGCCGTCGTGGTCGGCATCCTCGGTTACCTCGCCTTTTTCTTCTGGAACGAAAGCCAGCGCGAAGCCCTCGGCGAAGAATTCACCGCCTGCCAGGACGAAGCCGCCCGCCGGGCCTTCGCCGGTCGCCATGCCGGTGAACCCCTGGCCGCCGTCGCCCTGACCGACGTCGCCGACGACCTCAAGCGCGCCGGCAAGTTCGCCGACGCCGCCAAGGCCTACGACGAAGCCCGTCGCCTGGCCGGCCTCGCCGGCAACAGCCCGGCGGTCTCCGCCCTCGCCGCGCGCGCCCGCCTTTACGCCGCCCTGTGCCGCCTGGAAACCGGTGACGCCGGCGCGACCAAGGCCCTCGCCGAGGTCGCCGATGACGTCTCCGCCGCCGAGACCCTGCGCGGTTTCGCCATGCTCACCTTGGCCAACGTCGCCGTCGCCAAGGGCGACACCGCCGAAGCCACCAAGTGGCTCAACGCGATGGACAAGAAACTCCGCGCCAACCACGTCTGGAAAGCCGACAAGGAGATGCTGGTCCGCTCCGAGCCTTCGCTGATCGCTCCCGTCGCCCCGGCCGGCAAGTAAGGCGTCGGTCCGGCGGCCTCCGGCCCCGGCCGAGCCCCTATTAACCTTGCCAATAAAGGCCGTTGGGCGTGTCTTCTGGACACCCGCCGGCACGGAGCCGACGAGGCCGTCACCCTTCCCTCCGGAGCCCAACCCATGAACGAAGCCGCGCCTCTGCCGGAAGCCGCCGTCGTGGCGGAAAGGCTGACCAAGCGCTATGGCTCCCTGACCGCGGTCGAGGACCTGAGCTTCTCCGTGGCGCCGGGCGAGATCGTCGGCTTCCTCGGGCCGAACGGCGCCGGCAAGTCGACCACCATGCGCATCCTGTCCGGCACGATGTCCGGCACCTCGGGCCGCGCGGCCATCTGGGGCGTCTCGGTCGCGCTCGATCCCGCCGGCGCGAAGCGTCACCTCGCTTACATGCCGGAGAACAATCCGCTGCCGGAAGACCTCCGCGTGGAGGAATACCTGACCCTGCGCGCCCGGCTCAAGGACGTCGCGCCGGACCGGGTCAGCGAACGCGTCCGCCGGGTGATGGAAGACTGCGACCTCACGCGCCGCGCGTCGGGCCGGCTCATCGGCCAGCTCTCGAAAGGTTTCCGCCAGCGCGTCGGCATCGCGGACGCCCTCCTCGCCGAGCCGCGCGTCGTCATCCTGGACGAACCCACCATCGGGCTCGACCCGCACCAGATCCTCGGCATCCGCGAACTGATCCGCTCGCTTCGCGGCAAGATGGCCGTGCTCATCTCGAGCCACATCCTGCATGAGGTCGAACAGGTCTGCGACAAGGTCGTCATCATCAACCGCGGCCGGCTGGTGGCGCAGGGACGCACCGAAGACCTGCGCCGTGAACTGCTGCCGGAAGCCGCGTTCACCGTCGTGACGCGCGCCGACGAGGCCGCGCTGCTCGCCGCCTGCCGCGCCGCCGACCCCGCGGCCGCCGTCGTCGCCGCCGCTTCCGCCGACGGCTGGAACACCTTCCGCGTCACCTTGCCCGTCGGCTCGCCCGCGCGCGAGACGCTCGCCGGCTCGCTCATCGGCGCGGGGCTCGCGCTGCGCGAGATCGCGGAGGAAAAGTTCGGGCTCGAAGACATCTTCCTCGCCGCCACGCGCCGCGCCCCCGGGGAGGGCCGCCGTTCCTGATGCGACACTTCCGCACGCTCCTCGCGCACGAACTGCGCAGCGCCGCGCTCTCCTGGAACACCTGGGCGGCCGCCGGCCTGTTCCTCGCGCTGATGGGCGGCATCCATTTCTTCGCGCTCGTCGACGCCGCCCGCGCGCCGGCCCCGCGGTCGCCCGTGGAGGCGACGCTCTGGTTCTTCTGGCTGCCGCTGCTCTGCGTGCTGCCGCTGCTGACGATGCGCACGTTCGCCGAGGAACGCCGCTCGGGCACGCTCGCGGCGCTCCTCACCACGCCGGCGAGCCCCGCCGCCGTGGTCTGGGCGAAGTTCCTCGCGGCCTGGATCGTCTGGGTGCTGTTCTGGCTGGCCTTCGCCGCCTTCCCGTTCCTCGCCGCGCAGCGGCTCGACGGCGCGAACGCCCGCGCGCTCGGCGAAGGCTCCGCGCTCTGGGGCGGGCTCTGCTTCATCGCGGTGAGCGGCCTCCTGCATGTCGCGATCGGGATCCTCTGCAGCTGCGTGACGCGTTCCGCGGCGCTGGCGGCGTTGCTCGCCTTCATCAGCCTGCTGGCGCTGACGGCCGCGGGCGGCGCGCTCGAGACGTTGCCGATCGAAAGCTGGGAATGGCTCGGCTGGCTGCGCGAACCGGCGGCGCACCTGCGGACGTTCGGCCACCTGCAGGACTTCACCGACGGCGTCCTCGACGCGCGTCCGCTCGTGCTGTACGGCACCGGCACCCTGCTCTGCCTCGGCCTGGCGGTGCTCACCGTGGAGGGCCAGGAATGACATGAGCTCCCCGCGCGACGACTTCGGGTCCGTCCGGCCCATCCGCCGCCTGAACCGCCTCACGCAGGCGTTGCTGGCGATCGCCCTCGCGGTGGCGGTGAACACCTTGGCGTCGCTGCCCGAATTCCGCGTCCGCCGCGACATCTCCGCCGACCGTCGCCACTCGCTCGCCCCGGAATCGGTCGAGACCGTGCGCGCCGCGGGCCGACGCAGCCCCGTGGGCGCCGGCCGCGCCCGCGGCTGGGTCCGCGCCGTCGTGCTGACGAGCGAGAAATCGGATGAGGCCCGTTACCTGCGCGCCCGCCTGAACAAGCTGCTCGACGCTTACGTCGTCGAGACCGGCCGCCAAGGCGGCAGCTGGCTCGCCGTCGAGCAGGCCGGCGACGGACGCAACGCCCCCCTCCTCTCCGAACTCGCCGGCCGCCACGGCGCGCCGGACGCCTCGGTCGTACTGGTGCTCGCCTGCGGCGGGCGGGCGAAATACCTGAATTACAGGGACTTCGTGACCAAGGAGGGCGCCTTCCGTGGAGAAGAGGCGGTGACCTCCGCCCTGATCGAAGTCACCGAAGACAAGCCGGCGGTGTGCTACGTGACCAAGGGACACGGCGAACTCGGCGTCGAGGATGCCTCGCCCGTGCGCGGGATGTCACTGCTCTCCCGTCAGCTCCGTAACCGCAACTTCGAGGTCCGGCCGCTCGACCTGGCCACGGTGAGCGAAGTCCCCCGCGACGCCTCGATGGTGTTCGTGCCGGGTCCGGTGACGCCTTTCTCCGCCGCGGAAAACGACCGTCTCCGCAAATACCTGCAGGAACGTAACGGCCGGGTGCTCGTCATGCTCGACCCCGGACGCGACCACGGCCTCGAGCCGGTGCTCTCCGAGTGGGCGATCTTCACCCCCGACGCGGAACTGCAGGAGCCGGATCCCGCGCGCCGCACGACCGACGGAGACATCGGCCTGCTGCGCCTCGAAGCAAAGGAACACCCGCTCACCAAGCCGCTCCGCGAACAGAACCTCCCGCTGGTCGCCGCCCGGCTCCGCCCCGCCCGCTTCGACGAAGGCAGCGCGCCGGACAGCACGCTCGGCGTGTGGCAGCTCGTCTTCTCGTCGGACGCCGCCTGGGGCGAAACGGATCCCGCCCGCCGGCCGCTGCGCTTCGACCCGGAGCGCGACCAGCCCGGCCCGGTCTGCATCGTCGCGGCGGCGGAACGCGCGACCGGCATCCGGCAAGGCGTCGGCGGCGCCGGCGGCCGGCTGGTCGTCGTCGGCACCTCCGAGATCGCGGCGAACAGCCGCCTCGACCGCGGCGGCAACCGCGCGTTCCTGACGCAGGCCACCGCCTGGCTCAGCGACCGCGAACGCGCCGTCTCACTACCCGCCCGGACCGGGGGCGAATATCAGCTGACCGCGACCGCCGCCGACTTCTGGGCCTTGGCCCTGCGTTTCGCCCTCATTCCGCTCGGCGTGCTCGCAGTCGGGCTTGCGGTTTCCGTGTGGCGTCGCAGGAGTTGACGTGCCCATGCGGATCTCCCGCACCACCGTCGTCCTCCTGCTCGCCAACCTGATCGCCTTCGGTCTCGTGTGGCGCGCCATGTCCGGGCAGACCACGGCCGCGGTCAGTCAGACCCAGCTCTTCCCCGCAAACCCGGCGCGCATCGCCCTCGCCGAAGGCCCGGCCAGGGTCATCTTGGAGAAACGGCCGGCCGGCTGGCGCGTGCTCGAACCGTTCGAGTGGCCGGCCAACGTCTGGTCCGTGCAGCGGCTGATCGACGAACTCCGCTTCATCAGTCCGGAAAGCGGCTTCGACGTCGCCGAGGTGACGGCCAACGGCGCCAGCCTCAAGGACTACGGACTCGAGCCGGCGCGCTGGACCGTGAAGGTCACCGGTGACGCCGGCGCGGCCGTCGAGGTCAAGGTCGGCGTGCAGCCCTCGACCCGCCGCCACTTCCTGCTCACCGAAGACGGCCGCCGCATCGTGCCGCTGCCGGACGCGATGGCCGCGGCCTTGGGCGCGAGCGCCGAGAGCTACCGGGTCGACCGCATCTTCGAGATCGCCGACTTCGAGGCCCGCGCGGTCTCGGTGCGTCAGCGCGAGAAGGACGTCGAAACCGTCACGGCGCTCGTCGCCGAAGCCCGCCCGCGCGTCGGCCGACGCGTGCAGATGCCTGAGTGGCGCTTCGAAGCCCCTTACGACACCCCGGCCGATCCGGACGCCACCGCCCGCGCCGTGGCCGCGCTCGCCAACCTGCGCGTCGCCAAGTTCGCCGACCTCGCCGAAGAAGCGACCGGCCTGGGCGCGCCCGCCCTGCGCCTGGCGCTCGAAGGCAACGCCCGCCGTCAGGTCCTGCTCGTCGGTCGCTCCGCGCCGGGCCAGCCGCAGCTCCTCTGCGCGAAACTCGAGGACAACGCCGCCGTCTTCCTCGTCGAAGCGCGCGAACTCCGCGAATGGATGACCCCGCGCGCGACGCTCGCCGACACGCGGCCCGCTGACTTCGATCCGGCCCTCGTGACGGGCTTCACGGTCTCCGCCGGCGGACGCACCATCACGTTGCACCGGCTCGACGGACTCGGCGACGAGGCGCGCTGGGAGATCCCGGTCGCGCCCGGCTCGACGGCCACCAAGCGACGCGAAGCCGACGCGCGACTCGTGGGTCGCTTCCTCGCCGGACTCTCCCAGCTGCGGGCCACCCGCCGCGCGCCCGCCGTCGCGGGCGGACTGACCTTGCCCGCCGTGCGCGAACCGGTCGCCGGCGCGACGGGCCAGACCATCGAACTCGAATTCGGCGCGGAACGTATCGTGCTCGGCTTCACCGACGATCCCGACAACGGCGCGGGCACCCGCCTCGTCCACGCCAAAGGCTCGCCGCTGGCGGCGATCTGCGACGTCACGTTCCTCGACGGCGGACACCAGAACGTCGAACCCTCCGCGTGGCGTCGCCGCACCGTGGCCGCCCTGCCGCAAGGCGCGCGCGTCAGCGGACTGCGCCTCACCGCCCGCGCTGACGGCAAAGTGGTCGGCGAAGCCCGCCTCGGCCCGGACGGCAACTGGGCCGGCACCGGCCGGCTCGATCCGACCAGCGCGCGCCGTCTTGCCCTGGGGCTCGCCGAAGTCCGCGCGACCGCGTTCCCAGGACGCGACGTGGGCGCCGGCGGCTGGAGCTACGAACTACGGGTGACCGACCAGGCGGCGACCGGTGCCGGCGCCGCGAGCGAGACGATCCGGACGTACCTCTGTTCCGCCCCGCTCAACGACCGTTCGCTGCTCCTGCGCGACGAGACGGATGATGACGACTTCATCCTGGAACCGACGCTCGCCGCCCTCCTTGCTCCGCTGCTGACCGAAGCCGGGAGATGAAAGCGCAGCCCGGCAGCTCACCATTGCGTCGCTTCCTCCGCGGGCTGACGAACACCTGCCTGCTGCTCCTGCTCCCGGTCCAGCTCGGACTGGCCTGGCTCGCCGACCATGACGGACCTGTGCGACTGCCGGACTTCGTCACCGAAGCCGTCACCGAACGGCTCGCCGCCCAGGGCGTCGACTTCCGCGCGCGTGCGCTGTGGGTCCTGCCTGACCTCACGCTCGCGGCCGACGACGTCACGGTCGCCTTCGACGGACTCACCGGCGACGTCTTCGCCGCCGCCCGCGCGGAGGTCGCGCTGCATCCGGCCCGTCTGCTCGCCGGCGAGATCGCGCCGACCCGCCTGCGCCTGAACGGTGGCCGCCTGTGGTGCCCGGCGTCCGTCGCGCAGGACGGTCGGCGGCGCAGCCTCATCGACGACCTCACCCTCGACGTCGCCCAGGAAGGCCGCTGGGTCAGCCTCCGTATCGCCCAGGCGCGCGCGGGCAAGATCACCTGCCATGTCAGCGGGGAACTGCCCGCCAGCCTCCTGCGCGCAGGCCCGGCGACGACGGAAGCCGCGCCGCTCCCGCGCCGCCTCGCCGGCGTCCTCGGCGCGCTCGACACCGCGCTCACCGCCGCGGAAGGTTCGGGCGGCGCGACGGTGACGGTCCGTTGTTCCGGCCGGAGCGACGACACGGCGGAACTCTCCGCGCAAGCCCTCCTCGGCGAAGAGACCGGCGAGCAGCTCGGTCGCATCAGTCTCCGCGGCCTGCGGCTGAGCGCCGACGCCCGGCTCGCGGCCGACGGCACGCTCCGAGACTGGCGCCTCGCCGGCGAAGCCGAGACCACTGCTTGGCGCGATGGCGCGACCGTGACGGCCGAACGCGCCGTCCTGCGCGTCCGTGGCGCCGGCCTGCGCGGCGAGATCGTCGCCGACGCCGCGCTCACCGATGTCCGGATCGGCGAGATCCTCTGCCAGCAGACGAATCTGCGCGCCGCGCGTCCGTCCGCGGACAAACCGTGGACGCTCGGCTTCCGCGCGCATACCGCCGCCTCGGTCGCGGGCGGTTCGCTGGAGGGCATGGCCGACGGCACCCGCCGGCTGCGCGTCGACCATGCCCTGATCTCCGGACGGGAGGTCTCGACGCACCCGGCGGTCGCGCCGGTCCTGCTCGCGGCCGGCATCGACCTGCGAGGCGACCTGCTCCTGCGCGAAGCCGAAGTCACCGTCTCGCCCGAAGGACGTCTCCTGGGTGCCCGCGGCGAAGCGGGGCTCTCCGGTTTCCGCGGACTCGGACTTTCCGCCGAAGCGATCAGCCCGGGCGTGGACCTGCCGCTGCGTACCCGTTTCGACTTCGCGCCCGGGCGAGCCGAACACCCCTTGCGACTGCGCGACCTGCGTCTCGCCTCCGTCGTCGGCGAAGCGGACTGCGCCGTCGCCGAAGGCGGCGCCTTCCGCCTGACGCTCCACGGAGACCTCGCGCCCGCCAGCCTCGACCGGGTGCTCGGCAACTGGTGGATCGACCTGTGGCGCACCTTCCTCACGCGGGAGAATCCTTACGCCTTCATCGAAGTCCAAGGACATTGGGGCGCGCTGACGAGCCGCACGCGCGGACGCGTGCTGATGCGGAACTTCGACTTCCTGGGCGCGCCCTTCCGTCGCGTAGAGGTGAGCGTCGACGCCGACGAACGACGTTCGCTGATCGGCCTGCACCGCCTCCAAGGCGGGACGAGCGCCGCCGACGGCGAAGTCGAGGGCAGCGCGACCTGGGATTGGTCGAAGCCCGGCGCGCTCGCCGGCCCGGTGGTGAAAGCCGCCGGCGACCTCCAGCCGTGGATCGCCGCACGCTGCGCCGGCAAGAGTTTCGGCGACGCGCTCCAAGGACTCGTGCTGCCGGCGGGACGACGCTTCGCGCTTGAACTCACGCCGCTCGAGCGAGGGCTCGACATCCGGACGACGATCGAGAGCGACGACGCCTTCAAGGCGTGGGGCATCACCGGACGCGGACTGAAGGTCACGACGCTGAGCCAGGACGGCGGCATGCGGATCGACGCCCGCCTCGGCCTGGCCGACGGGGAAGCGGAACTACGCCTGAACGGCGACCCCTTGCGGCCGACGGACTTCGTGCTCTCGTTGAAGAACTGCGATCCGGCCCAAATCGGGCGGATCATGCAGGACCTCGGCGAACCTTCGGCGGCGCCGACGAAGACAGCGGAAGGCCGGGGCCGACTGGACCTCGACCTCAAAGGACGGATCGACCTCGCGGCGCCGCGCGAGCTCCGCGGCCTCGGCACCTACACCTTGAACGACCCCGAGTTGAAGAAAGTCCGCCTGCTCGGGGGAATCTCCGGCGTGCTCGAGGCCGTCGGGGTCGGGGCGACCACCTATGAACTGGACCGGGCGGCCGGCACTTTCGGGTGCGTCGGGGGGCGGGCCTACTTCCCGGACATGACCATCACCGGCCCTCAGGCCAGGCTGGACCTAGCCGGGGAAGTCGACCTCCGGGGGATGACCCTGAACTTCGCCGGGGACTTTTCCTTGCCCCGGAAACAAGGATTTAACCCTCTCGACATCATAAATTTGAACCGGGCCTTGGTCAGCCTCACCAAAATCAAGCTCCAAGGCCCCCTGGCGAAGCCCGAAACCCAGGCTATTCCGACTCTGCAAGACATAGTTAAACTAAACAAGGATAACGAGTTAGGAAAGATACCAGCCGGCATTCTGGAATGAGGGTTGATTTGCCCCCCTGATACCCTGTATCAGAGAGGCGCACCCCCTCACGGAGGACAATACCTTGGACCTAATTAAGATTAAACAAGTCGTGGATTTGATGAAGAAGTCGGACCTTTCCGAGTTCGAGATCCAGGACCAGGACTTCAAGCTGCGCATCAAGCGTGACCTCCCTGGTCGCGCCCCGATCGCGGCCCAGGCCGCCCCTGTGGCGGCCGCCCCCGCCCCCGTGGCGGCGGCCCCGGCCCCTGTGGCCGCGGCGCCTACCCCGGCCGCCCCCGCCGCCGCGGACCCCAGCATCAAGCTGGTCACCTCCCCGATGGTCGGCACTTACTACGCCACCCCTTCCCCTGAGAACCCGCCCTTCGTCACCGTAGGCTCCCCGATCAAGGCCGACTCCGTCGTCTGCATCATCGAGGCCATGAAGGTGATGAACGAGATCCAGTCGGAAATCTCCGGTACGGTGGTCGAGTGCCTGGTCGCCAACGGCACCTCGGTCGAATTCGGCCAGCCGCTCTTCCGCGTGAAGGTCAGCTGAGCACCGACTTCCGAGCATGAACAAGATCCTCATCGCCAATCGCGGCGAAATCGCCCTTCGCGTCATCCGCGCGTGCCGGGAACTGGGCATCAAGACCGTCGCGGTCTATTCCCAGGCCGACGAGCAGTCGCTGCACGTGCAGCTCGCCGACGAGGCCGTCTGCATCGGACCCGGCCCGAGCAAGGACTCGTACCTGCGCGAGGATCGCATCATCTCGGCCGCCGAGATCACCAACGTCGACGCCATCCACCCCGGCTACGGCTTCCTCTCCGAGCGCGCCGGCTTCGCCGAGAAGTGCGCCGCCGCCAACATCAAGTTCATCGGCCCGAGCCCCGACGTCATCCGTAAGATGGGCGACAAGGCCGTGGCCCGTCAGACGGCCGCCGCCGCCAAGGTCCCCTGCGTGCCCGGCACGGACGGCCCCGTCGACAACCAGCGCGAAGCCATCAAGGAAGCGCAGCGCATCGGTTTCCCCGTCATCGTCAAGGCCGTCGCCGGCGGCGGCGGCAAGGGCATGCGCATAGTCCACAACGCCGCGGCTTTCCCCAAGGAATTCGAAAGCGCCCGCGCCGAAGCCGAGAAGGCCTTCGGTGACGGCCGCGTCTACATCGAGAAGTACATCGAGCAGCCGCGCCACATCGAGTTCCAGCTCCTGGGCGACGAACATGGCAAGGTGATCCACCTCGGCGAACGCGACTGCTCCGTGCAGCGCCGCCACCAGAAGCTGATCGAAGAATCCCCTTCCCCGTTCCTGACCCCCAAGCTCCGCGAGGAGATGGGCAAGGTCTCCGTCCGCCTCGCCGAGACCATCGGCTACCAGAACGCCGGCACGATCGAGTTCCTCGTCGATAAGCACGGCAAGTTCTACTTCATGGAGATGAACACGCGCATCCAGGTGGAGCACGGCGTCACCGAAGAAGTCACGGACATCGACCTCGTCCGCCGCCAGATCCTCATCGCCTGCGGCGAGAAGCTCGAGCTTTCCCAGAAGGACATCAAGATGACCGGCCACGCCATCGAGTGCCGCATCAACGCCGAAGACCCGGCCCGCAACTTCGCCCCGAGCCCCGGCACCATCGGCCTGTACTACACGCCCGGCGGCCACGGCGTGCGCGTCGACTCGCACTGCTACTCGGGCTACGTCATCCCGCCCCTCTACGACTCCATGGTGGCCAAGCTGATCTCGGTCGGCGCGACCCGCCAGAAGGCCTTGGACCGCATGCACCGCGCCCTCGGCGAGTACATCATCCGCGGCATCCACACCACGATCCCGGTCTGCCGCGCGATCATGAAGGACCCGGCCTTCCGCCAGGGCGGCGCGACGACGAAGTACCTCGAGGACTTCTTCGAACGCACCCCGAAGGAACTCTGGTCCGCCGCCCCGCTCACCTAAGCGGCCTCGCCGCCGACGATGAGCGCCCCGCAGCGCCCGACTCCCGCCGCCACCGCCCGCCTCAGAACGGGCGGTGATTGTTTACGCCATGCCAACCGGCTCTTCAAGTCGGCCGGCGTCGCCCACGGCCAAGGCTTCGTCAACGCCGAGGAGGAATCCCTCACGCTCATGGGCCACGCCACCGGCCTGGCCTGGGAGAAGCTGCCCTCGTGCTTCGAACGCGCCCTGACGACCAAGGAGAAGGCCGCGTTCCTCGCGCTCGTCGAGCGCCGCGTCTTCGACCGCGTCCCGACCGGCTACCTCGTCGGCGAGACGTGGCTCGGCGGCCTCCGCTTCCGCGTCGACGAGCGCGTGATCATCCCCCGCTCGTATTTCGTCGAGCTCATCCCCGAAGCCATCCCGCAGTGGCTGCCCCGCTTGGCGCAGGTGACCGACGTCGCCGACGTCTGCACGGGCTCGGGCTGCCTCGCCATCCTGCTCGCCAAGCGCTTCCCGAAGGCCCACGTCCACGCCACCGACCTTTCGGCGAAAGCGCTCGAGGTCGCGGCGCTCAACGTCGCCGACCACAAGCTCACGAAGCGCATCACGCTGCACGAGACGGACACGATGACGGCGCTGACCAAGGGCCCGAAGTTCGACCTGATCCTCAGCAATCCGCCCTACGAGCCGGAAGGCATCTACCGCCGCCTGCCCGCCGAATTCAAGAAGGAGCCGAAGGGCTCGCTGGTCTCCGGCAAGGACGGGCTCGACGTCATCCGCAAGCTGCTCGCTCAGGCGCGCGAGGCGCTGAAGCCGCACGGTATCCTGGTCATCGAGGTCGGCGGCCTGCAGAAGGCGATGCATCAGGCTTGGCCCAAGCTGCCGATCATGTGGCTGCCCACGGCCGACGGTTCCGACTGCGTCTGCCTGATCCACGCCTCGGACCTCCGCCGCGAACTGCCGTCACCAGGCGCGCGGCGCGGGCGTTGATTCCAGACGGTCCTGCGCCGGGCGGGGAAGCTTCGGGAAGAAATCGAGGCCAGTGAGTTCTTCCACGCGGCGGATGCTGACCACGTAACGCGTGAGCTCAGTGTCGCGCCACTTCTCCTCATGCGGGACGAGGTAAGCGATGGCACGGACGCCGCCCACGGCTTCGTCGTAGTCGGAGATCACCATCCAGAAAGACGTCGGCACGGGCACCCGGCCGACCTTCTTCGTCGACGGCGAAGAGAAGACCGGGCCGACCTGCACCCAGACGGTGCCGTAGCGTTCGACGTAACGCTTCATGATGCGCTGCTCCATGTCCTTCCAGAGGCCGGCGTTGAGCGCGTGCAGCTGCGGCACGATGTTGCTGAGGAGAAAGGTCTCCTTCTGGGCCTCCTCGCCGTAGCAGACCGAGATCGCGTAGTTCGGCGCCAGGTGCCCGCGGTCATAGCCGGAGCGGACATACTCCGAAGTCGTCACCCGGGCCGCGGTGCGGGGGTCGGACTTGAAGGACGAGGGCCGCTCAAGATGCACGTCGCGATAAGGAAAGACCCGATAGGAAGACCAACGCGGTGCCGGAAGACCATCGTCATAACCGACGGAGTAGCCTCGGTTCACGAGACGCTTGAGTCCGAAGCGATCGGTCGGTTCGCCGTATGGCGCCGTGGCGGCCGAGTCCGGCGGCGGCACCAGGACCACGTCTCCGCGCACCGCGACGGTCTGGTCGGCGAGCCGGTCCAGCGCGTCGACCACCTTGCGCGGGGTCGTGCCGTCCTCGCGGACGACGTCGACCGTATCGAGCACGCGCTGTTCGATGGCGACCTTCTGCGGACGCTCCGACAGGAAATAGACCAGGGCCAGGATGCCCGACGCGAGCAGGACGAGCAGGCAGACCCAACCGAGGAAGCGGAGCAGGTTCCGGATCATCTCAGCGCGTCAGGTAATAGCACTGCCAGGCCCAATGGACCGCGAGCAGGAGGATGAGCGTCACCCGGAACCGGCGCGCCTGCGCCGGCTCGACGAAGAAGCGGAGCCGCAGCGTGTCGCGGCGCAACCAGAAGAGCACGGCGTAGACCGTCCACAGGGACGTCAGCAGGACGACGAGGAAGAAACCCGGATGATACAGGAAAGCCTGCCCGAAATCCAAGTTCACCAGGTTGCGCGCGCAGCGCGTGCCGCCGCACCCCAGGCAAGGCAGGCCGGTCAGCCGGATGAAGACGCACTGCGGAAGCTGCAGTCCCGACAGGAACCAACCCCATGCGAAGGCCGCGCCCGCCACGAAAGCCGCCGGCCAGACGAACTCGTGATTGAGCTCGCCCGGATAGGCAGGTCTGCGGATCAGCCGGAGCACGATTAGTTTACGATGCCTACGGCGTGGTTCGCCATGGTATGATCAGCCGGCGAAGGTCTTGGCGATGACCGCGAACAACATCGCGTAGATGCCGCAGACGCAGAGGCAAGGAATCACCACGAGCGAGATCGCGACCTTCCACCAGGCGATGCGATGGACCTGGGAATGGGCGATGATGGCCGCCACCAGCTGCCAAGGCATGACGACGTAATTGACGCAGGGGATGAAGGCAAACGGCATGAACGCGCCGTAGGCATAAGCATTGGCGCGGTAGGTCTGCGCGTAGCCGCCGGACGGCCCCCAAGGCAGCAGCAGCAGGTGGGTGATTCCG
>RDYO01000061.1 GCA_004293385.1 Verrucomicrobiota bacterium | reverse complement strand
GCGGCGATGCTGCCCCGTCCGGGCGAATGGATGGAATCGCTTAAGCAGGGCATGTCCTTCCCGCTGTTCGGTTACGCGCTCTACCTGCTCTGGGTGCTCAATGCGCTCGTCGAAGACGCGGCCTGGGTCCGCGACGCCTCCCTGGGCCTGGCCTTGATCGCCACCGCCTGCTGGGTGCTCGGACGCTGGGGCGCCCTGCATCGCACCGATCGCGAACGCCTGACGGCGAAGCTGACCTCGGGTGCGCTGTTCATAGGCACGCTCGGTTATCTCTACGCGACGTTGCCCTGAGCGTCCGCCGAACCCGTCCAACAAAAAGGCCCGCCGATCGGCGGGCCTTCTGCTAGCGTTCGGAGCAGGCTCAGAGAGCGCTGACCGGAGCCGGCGCGGAACCAGCGGAAGCCGGGGCGGCGACGGGGCGGTTGGCCGCGGCGGCTCCACCGTAGTTCACGTCGACGACGATGGCCTTACGATCCTTGGCGCCGGACTGACGGCCGGCGGCGGACTTATCAGCCTGCTGGGAACCGAGGGCCATGATCTCGCTGTTGGCCTGGTTGGCGCCGAGGCCGACGAGGTAATCGCGGACGGACTGGGCGCGGCGATCGGAGAGACCGAGGTTGTACTCTTCGGTGCCGAAAGTGTCGGTGTAGCCGGCGATGATGACCTTGGTGCCCTTGACGCGGGCGGCGACGGCGTCGAGCTTACCACGCTCGGCGGCCGAGACATTGTAGCGGTCGAAGTCGAAGTAGACGGTGGCGAGGATAGCCTCGGGCGGGATGGTACCGTTACGGATGGCGTTGGCCATGGCGTCGTAGCCGGTCGGACGGGTGTCGAGGGTTTCGCCGCCGAAACCGTTGCCACCCTTACCGGAGGACAGAGGCTGGAAACCGGCGGGGATGCGGGAGGTGCAACCCACGACGAGGGCGGAAAGGGCGAGAAGGAAGGTGAGACGCTTCATGATGTGAGGGGAATAAAAGAATAGCGGGCGGGACTGGGCAAGCCTTGTCTCCTCAGTAGCGAGGCACCTTGGGGTCCACCTTCTGGGACCAGGCATCGATGCCGCCCTGGAGGTTGCTGACGCGGGTGAAGCCCTTGGACCGCAGGAACTGGGTGACCCGCATGCTCCGGCCTCCGTGATGGCACTGGACCAAGACCCAGGCGTCCGTGGGAATCTCCGCCAAGCGGGTCGGGACGGTGTTCATCGGGATCAGGCGGGAACCCTCGATGCGGCAGACCGCATATTCATCGGTCTCGCGGACGTCCAGAAGGACGGGCGGGTTCGGGCCGGCCAAGAGGCGGCTGGCTTCTTCGACGGAGATTTCAAGCGGAGTTTCGGACATGGCGGGAGAAAGGGTCGGGCAGACGACAGGCGCGTACGCGCTTTTTTCGAGGCTACGGATCGTGGCGGACGCCCCGCAGCACGGGCAGGCCGGATCGGGCACGAGGCCCAACCGACGCGAGGTGCCGGCTTCGACATCGACCACGAAAAGCCGGGATTGGTTCCGCTGGCCGAGGAGCAGCGCGATGGCTTCGGAGGCCATCCAAGAGCCGATCACGCCACAGGTGGCGCCAAA
>RDYO01000112.1 GCA_004293385.1 Verrucomicrobiota bacterium | reverse complement strand
CCGGTGACGTCGACGAGCTGGTCGACGACGAGCTGGGCGGCTTCCTTGCGGGCGCCGGTGCGGATTTCGGGGCCTTTGATGTCCATCATGACCGCCAGCTCGCGCTTCATCCGCAGGCTGACTTGGCGGACGCGGGCGACGATGGTGCGCACCCAAGCGTGATCGGCATGGGCCATGTTCAGGCGGACGACGTTCGCGCCGGCCTTGATGATGGCCTCCAGCTGTGCTTCGGACTCGGTCGCAGGCCCGATGGTGAAAGTGATACGGGTGTGGCGGAAAGGCTTCACGCCTTTTATGAGTAGGTCTGACGCCAGACGATGCAAGGGAAAGGATTACGTCCTTTTACTTGCTATTTATGAGGCACTTACCTCGTCACAAATGAGCAACTTTTACTTTACGAGCCGCGCGAAGACATCCCGCCGGTCTTTCATCCGCTCCTCGAAGAATGTCTTCTGTTCGAACGGCCAGACGACTTCCGGCTCGATGCGCCAGCGCGGATGCGCGGCGAGGTGCTCCTGCGTCCAGCCGAAGTAGTCGGCATTGTCGGTCCGGAAGTGCAACTGGGTCTCGGCGGCCGCGCGGGAGGCCAGCAGGTCGAGGTTCTCCGGGCTGATGAAGCGGTTCTTGTGATGCTTCTTCTTCGGCCAAGGATCAGGATACAGGATGAAGATCTTGGCCAGGCTTACTTGGTTCGGCAGCGCTTCGAGGAACTCCGTGGCTTCGGCCTTGAGGAAGATGACGTTGTCCAGCTTGCCGAGGGTCTGCTTGCGTACGGAGCGTTCCACGCGATGCGTAATGAGGTCGATGCCCACGCAGAATTCCGTCGGATGGGCGGCCGCGTAGGCCGCCAGCCAGTGGCCGTGGCCGCAACCGAGCTCGAAGGTGATGCCGGTTCGTCCCGCCAAGGCGGTGGCCAGGGTCGCCCGCAGGCGGTCCACATTGGCTTCGCGGCGGGCCTCCGCCCATTCCTTGCCCATGACTTTGGTATGCTCCGGCACGAGGGCGGTTAAGAGGGAAAGGGGAGGGGGAAGCAAGCGAGAGGGCAGGAGGGCTGGATGGAGGACTGCGTTGAGGACTGAATGGAGGGCTGGATGGATGAGAGGCAAAGGCCGCCGTATGGTGGCCGGGGGTAGGGGCAGGACTACGTCATGCCCTTGCGTAAAAGGGCGCTCCGTGGCCGACACCCGTCACCCGATAATATGCCCCCGCCAGTTACCCGGTCTCCGGTTTCCCTTTGATTGGCGGCCTCCCTCCGTGCTGGGAATAACTCCGGCTTCCCTCGGTGGGAGGGTTGGAGTCTCTTGATGTCCTATGGCCAAGGTAGATCTCGAAGTCGTCCAGAAAATCCTGAAAGAGAACGGGGTCGACGTGCGCGTCGCCGCCGAGATCCTCAACCAGCTCCGAGACGTGATCAAGGAGGACGCCGTCGAGCGCGAGAAGCCCGCCAAGAAGCAGCTGCTCGTCCTGGTCAGCGAGCCGGAAGACGGCCTGCCCAAGGACCTCACCGGTTGGGTCGTCCAGCTGCTCGAAGACGACGATCCCACCGAGGTCGCCGACAAGATGGTCGAAGTCGCCAAGGCCTTCAATGATTCGCCTAAGGGCCAGCGGATGCCGGTCGAATCTTTCGGCGACGCCGTACAGGGCATCCCGAGCAAGTTCTTCCGCGAGAGCGACCTTTGGATCAAGACACGCGAGCCGGTCCGCGTCATCCCGGTGAAGAATTCCATCGGACGCCGCCGCCGCGACTGATCTTCGGTTCGGTTGAGAGGCGCACCCGGAAGAAGGTTCGGGGAAAAGCGAATTAAGACGGCGTTTTTACCCGATTTAGGGAGGTTGATTGCTCTCGCCTAGACGGCCCCCGCCCCTATTTTTCAGCCCTTCCATGAAGTTCAAAAACTTCCCTATCTACCGTATCGAATGGGTGACCTCCACCTTTCTGATCGGGACAGCCCTCCTCTCGCTGACCGTGGTCCCCTGGTTCCTCTGGACCCAGTTCAACCTCCCGGCTGACGCCGCCAACAAGGTCCACGGCTGGGGCTTCATCTGGGCCATGTTCGTGTTCTACTACTACGCGACCGGTTTCGGCATCACCCTGGGCTACCACCGCCTGTTTTCCCACATTTCCTTCAAGGCCAAGTGGCCGGTGAAGCTCTTCGTCCTCCTGTTCGGCGCCGCTTCCTTCGAGAATTCGGCCCTGGATTGGTCCGCCGACCACCGCATCCACCACAAGCACGTGGATGAAGACGAGGATCCGTACGATATCTCCAAGGGATTCTTCTACGCCCACATCGGCTGGCTCCTCTTCCGCCTCAAGCCGAAGCCGCCCGTCACCAACGTCAAGGACCTCGAAGCCGACCCCCTCGTCATGTGGCAGCACCGCTACGTGCAGTGGATCGGAGCCTTCGTGGGCTTCGTGATGCCGGCCGCCCTTGGTTATGGCTACGCCTCCCTCATGGGTTACGCCAACCCGGGCATGACCGCCCTGGCCGCCTTCCTCATCGCCGGCCTGCTCCGTACGGTCGTCGTCCAGCAGGGCACCTTCTGCATCAACTCCCTCTGCCACATGATCGGCCGTCGCCCGTATTCGACCGATCACAGCGCCCGTGACAGCGGCGTCGTCGCGCTCCTCACCTTCGGCGAGGGCTACCATAACTATCACCACGAGTTCCAGCACGACTACCGTAACGGCGTGAAGCCCTGGCAGTTCGACCCGACCAAGTGGATCATCTGGACCCTTTCCAAGGTCGGCCTGACCCAGGACCTGCGCCGCGTGCCGGATTCCCGCATCATGGCCGCCGAGCTCAAGGAACAGAGCCGCACCCTCGGTCGCGACATCGACTCCCTTGCCGCCCGCCTCGACGTCCGCACCCGCGAACTCAAGGCGAAGACGATCGCCTCCGCCCACGAGCTCGCCGCCGAGCTGGGCCGTCGCGCCGAAGCCCTCAAGGAAGCCGCCGCGACCAAGGCCGAAGTGGCCCAGGAGACGATGGTCGAGATGCGCGGTCTGCTCAATCAGGCTGCTTCCCATCTGGAAGCGTTGCGCCGGGCTGGCGCGGGTTCGGCCGCCTAAGGCCTCCGCGGATCAGATCCGCAGCGTGCGCATCAGTTCGAGGACCTGCTCCTCGATCTGAGGCAGCGCTTGGTCCGGATGGGCGCAGTCGATGTCGTGCACCGACCAATATTCGATCCGGTCCGCCCACTCGGGGTGTGACTGGAGCATCATGGCGTGGTGCTCATCCTTCTTCAGCGCGATGGTCCGGTGGGCTCGCTCCAGGTCTTCCCGGCGAAGCTGGGTCGGCGCCGCGCCCGTCAGTTCCAGGGGGATGCCCAGTTCCCGCAGGCGGCGTTCGGTGTCCCGGGACAGCAGGGTGGGCTCGTCGGCCACTAAGGAGGTCAACAACCCGCGCGAAAAGGCCCGGGCCGGGTGGCCCGCCCGGGTCGCATGCCAGTTGAACAGGGCCTCGGCATGGCGGCTGCGGTAGAAGTTACCTGTGCAGACGAACAGGGTGAGGGGGCCAGAATCTGCGCTTGTGCGTTGGGCCATGCGAGGTAGAGTCCCCGCAACCTAACCTCACTGCCATGGTACGCAATCTGTTCGTTCTCTCCCTCCTTTCCGCCGTCCTCGTTGGTTGCATGGGTCCTGAAAAGGGTCCGTCCCCGGTCACCGATGGTGCCGGCGACGCCAACCTCGTCCCGGCCGCCGGCCTGACCCCCGTGGTCGCTCCGGTCGTCGAGCCCGCTCCGGCTCCGGCCGTGAAGAAGGCCCCGACGAAGTCGAAGGGCAAGCTGCCCCTCAACAGCAACAGCAGCAAGTAAGCCGCGAGGCTTACATCAACGACACCTCGGTGACGAAGGTGTCGACCTGGCCGGGCTCCGCAAAACGGAGCCCGTTCTTGTGTTCGGGGCTGTTGGGCGGGCCCATCCAAGGCTCGACGCAGTAATACGGCGCTTCGGGGTCGGGCGTCCAGGTGACGACGCTCGCCCACGCGCCCGGGATCGGCTCTTCGCCGACCTTCACGCTGATGTCTTCTTCGCCCGACTTCGGGCCGAAGCTGACCGTCGCCGACTTGAGGTTCGTGAAGATGCAGTCGGACAGCTGCGGGTGGTCGAAGCCGATCGCCTCGAGTCCCTTGAGTTCGGCGAACGGCACGAGCTTGCCGTCGGCGGCGTGGCGCCACTGCTTCTTCGAGGGGATCTTCACCACGTAGTCGCGGCGGCTCAGGCCGGCGTGCCACGGGAGCGTGAAGTAGAAGTGGTGACCGGCGCACCACGGCAGCGGCTGGGCGTCGCGGTTCTCGAATTCGAAGGTGATGCGGAGGAACAGTTCGAGGAAGTCGAAGCGGATCCGGAAATCATACGCGAAGGGATAGCAGTTCCGGCCGCGCTCGTCCTGGATCATCCGTACCACGGCGTGCTTGGGGCCGCTCTCGACGATCTCGAAGGCCGAGTCGCGCGCGAAACCGTGCTGCGGCATCGGGCGTTTGACGCCGTCGGCGGCCTTCCAGGCGAACTTCTCGCCGTCGGCGTAGTTGCGGCCCATGAACGGGAAGAGGATCGGGTTGCCGCCGCGGACCGGGCCGATCTTGTCGAGGTCCATCGGCGCGCCTTCGGGCCAGAAGAGGATCTCACGGCGGCCCGTCGGGACGTCGAGCTTCCAGCGCAGCAGGCGGGCGCCGCGCGTCAGGCAGGTCTCGTAGGTCGACGCGCCGACCTTCCATCGTTCCATGGGCACGCCGTTCTCTTCGTAGCTCTGCATGACGCCGAGCAAACGCGGACGGCGGCCGGTGGCAAACGCGGACTTAGCCGGCGCGCTTGGCGAAGCGGTAATGGCAGACCATCCACTGCGTGCCGCCCTGATAGTTCCAGAGCTCGGCGCAGGCCATGAAGAAGACGCGCCAGTTGGCGAGCCAGGCCTTCGCCCGGTCCGGGCCGTAGGTCTCGGCGAAGATCCGCAGGATCTCCTCCCGGTGGCGGTCGGTGTTCTCGAGCCAGTGTTCGGAGGTCTGGCCGTAGTGGCGGCCTTCGACTTCCCACTGGGTCTCCAGCTTGAGGTCTTCCTGGAAGCGGCTGGCGAGGCAGTTCGACGGCATGATGCCGCCGGTGAAGAAGTGGCGCGACATCCAGTCGGTGGCGTCCTTGGCGGCGAAGTGGTAAGCCGCGTCCTTATGCGTGAAGACGTGGAAGAAGAGCTTGCCCCCGGGCTTGAGCCAGCCGGCGATGCGGCGCATGAGCTCGGCCCAGTTCTTCATGTGCTCGAACATCTCGACGGAGACGACGCGGTCGTAGCGCGAGGCCTCGGCGGCGAAGACGTTCATGTCGCAGGTGATGATGCGGACGTTCTTGAAGCCGCGCTTGGCGCACTCGCCTTCGATGTGGGCGCGCTGGGAGGCGGAGTTCGAGACGCCGGTGATGCGGGCGTGGGGATATTTCTCGGCCATCCAGAGCGTGAGCGAACCCCAGCCGCAGCCGAGCTCGAGGATCTCCATGCCGTCCTGCAATTCCGCGCGGGCGCAGGATTTGGTCAGCATGGTCTCCTCGGCCTCGCCGATGGACTCCGTGCCGGTCTCGTAGAAGCACGAGGAGTATTTCAGGCGGGGTCCGAGGCAGAGCTTATAGAACGCCGCGGGCACTTCGTAGTGCTGCTCGTTGGCCGCCTTGGTCTCGATCGCGACGGGCAGCGTGCGGAGTTCGGCGGCGAAGGCGTCGACCTTGGCGAAGCGGGCCGCGGCGTCTTCCGGACGCTCGTCGACGAGGCGCTGCTTGAGCAGGCGACGGATGCCCCAGCGGATCGCGCCGTCGGGCAGGACGTCTTTTTCGATGAGCTTGTCGAGCAGCGGCATGGGGCGAAATTGTACGCCGTCCCAGCCGCTGGCAACCCGTCGCCGAGGAAAAATCAGCCGCGCGGCGGACGGGGCCAGAAGGCCGGCACGCGCTGCTGGTAATCGGCGTAGGCCTCGCCTTTTGAGGCCAAGAGGTGCTGCTCGGTCAGGGGCACGCCGGTCACGCGCGTGAGGAAGTAATAGATGACGCCGACGCAGAGCAGGCCGGGGACGCCATGGTAGGCGCTGTTATAGCTCATCAGGAAGAAGCCGACCCAGACGAGCCATTCGCCGAAATAGTTGGGGTGGCGGCTCCAGGCCCACAGGCCGCGTTCGCAGACCTTGCCCCGGTTGGCGGGGTCTTTCTTGAAGGCGGCGAGCTGGGCGTCCGCGACGCCTTCGATGAGCAGGGCGAGGCCGACCACGCCGAGGCCGACCCAATGGATGGCCTGAGCCGGGCCGGAAGAGCCGGTGGGATTCGAGGAGAGCAGCGGCAGGCAGAGGACCGTCAGCACGACGGCCTGGATGAAATAGAAATAGACCATCTGGGCCGCCATGCGCTCGCCGTGCTCGGCGCGCATCTTGAGGTAACGCCCGTCTTCCTGTCCGAGGTGTCCGAGCACGCGCACGGCGAGGTGGGTCCCGAGGCGCAGGCTCCAGAGGACCGTCGCTCCGGCCATCAGCAGGCCTTGGCCGCCGAGGTGGTGGTGGACGAAGAAGTGCGTGCCGAGTACCTGCAGGCCGACGAGCGCGAAGCCGTAGGACCACGCGACGTCCACGATCGACCAGTTGTCGATCTTCTTGGCGACGAGCCAGCAGAGGGCGAAGAAGACGCAGGCTTCGCCCAAGAGGACGAGGAATTCGAAACCGAGTTCGAGGAGGGGATTCATGCGGAAGCGGGGGAAGGGGCGAAGCGGCGGAAGACCCGACGGAGGAGCAGGTGGAGCAGCCAGCAGAGGAGCGGGACGGTCAGCACCCACCCGAGCAGGCCGTGCACGTAGGCCATGCCGAACTTGGCGACGAAGCCGCCGAAGGACCGGTTGAATTCATCGATGAGCGCGCCGGGCGAAAGGGCGATGGGGTCGGCGCCGACGATGGCCTCGCCGAGGCGGACGAAGGGCACCAGCAGCAGGATCTGCAGCGGGTAGCTGACGTGATTGACGACCTGCATCACGATGTGGTTCAGGCGGAAGAGCCGGCCGGCCAGCAGGCAGAGCAGGGTGGTGACGCCGATGACGGGGATGATCGCGATCGCGAAGGCGATGACCACCGCCGCCGAGACCGCCTCGGGCGTGGCGCCTTGGCGGAGCTGCGCCAGGAGCGGATCGCGCACCTTGCGTCCCAGCCAGTCGCCGGCGCGTCCCATTCAGGCCGCCTTACGGGTGAAGAAGATCTTACCGAGGTCGGTCTC
>RDYO01000111.1 GCA_004293385.1 Verrucomicrobiota bacterium | reverse complement strand
AGGCGACCTCGAGCTTATACTGCTCCACGAGTTCGAGAGAGGCGCGCAGGATGTCGGAGTCGCCCTTCAGCAGCGCCGGCAAGGCGGCGCTGAGGCTCGCGCGCAGCTCATTGGCGTCGCGGGCCGGCAGCGGCGCCCAATGGCCGGTCGACTGGTCGACGGGATACGGATTGGCCCAGAGGGCGAGGAGACGCAGCGCTTCGGCACGGGCTTCTTCGGGGATATTCGCGTTGGCGGCGATAGCGACCACGCGGGCGGCGTTCTTCTCACCGCCGAGGCGGAAGGCGCTGTGCGTCAGGCGGCGCAGCATGAAGGTCGTCCATTCGCGGGAACCGAGGTCGTCGATGAGCGCGGCGACGGCCGGACGACCGGCTTCGAGACCGAGGTCATGGACGGCGCGGATGGCTTCGTCGGCGACGACCGTGGACTTGTCCTTCACGAAGCGGGCAGCGGAGGCGTCGAGTCGGCGGCGCAGGGCGATGACCGCGGCGAGGCGTACGGAGGCATTGTCGTCCTTGGCGACGGCGTCGAAGGACTCGGTGGTCTTGCAGAGGTGATCGATGGCGAAGGAGCCGGCGTGACGGAGCACGGGGTCGGCGTCGGCGTTCTCCTTGAGCATCGCGAGGACCTCAGGGACGAACTTGTCGGCACCGAGACGAGCCGCGGCGATGGCGGCGAAGGAACGGACGCGGGTCGAGGGATCGAGGATCAGCTTGCCGAGCGGCAGGTCGTTACCCTTGAGCGGCGACTCCTCCAGCGCGCGTACGGCCTGGGCGCGGACTTCGGCGTCGGCGTGCGCGAGCAGCGGGACGAGTCGGCGGGCGGCGGCGGTACGGTCTTCGAGCGAAGCGACCGGGGTCGGACCCTTCCAGGCACCACCCGGGGCGATGGCCGCGCCGCGACGGGCGAGGATGCCGAGACCCCAGATGCCGTGGACGCGTTCGAGGGCGTCGGCCGACTTCGTGGCGGCTTCGAAACGGTCCGCGGCGTCCGGACGGCGGGTGAGCTCGATCTGGGCGCGCAGACGGACGCGCTGGTCGGCGTGCGCGAGGAGCGCGGCGAGTTCGGCGGACGAAGCCTTGACGATACCGCCGTTGATGAGCGCGGCGACGGGCGCGACGGCGTCGGGCTTCATCATCTTGCCGGCCTCGAGGGTCACGAGACGGCCGGCCTGATGGGATTCCCAGCCGGTAATGAAGTCGGAGACGACGAGGCGACCCTTCCAGTCATACTCGACGTCGGTGGCGGCGACGCCCCAGAGCAGCTGGTGCGAGGAGGTCATCTTCATGCCGGCTCCCGCAGGCTCCATCTTGAAGGACCAGATACCGGACGCACCCGCGGAACCGCGGTAGTCGCAGATGTGGAAATGGCCGGCTTCGGATTCAAGGAAGCCCGCGCCGGGGTGATACGTCAGGCCGGAAGGACCGGAGCTGATGTAAGCGGAGGGCGGGATGATGAACGCCGGCTGGACGGGATTCTGCAGCTCCCAGACCTTCTCGGTCATCCAGCGGGAGAGCGGACGCTGCTCGAGGCCGATCGAGCGGTGGAAGGTATGCATGGCCTGGTGCTCCATCTCCCAGCCGGAGTCGGCACCTTCGACGACATAGACCACGCGGGCGGCGTCGCCCTGGTCGGAATTGTTGTCGACGGAGAACGCGTTGCCGAAGTCGTCGAAGGCGATCTCCTTCGGATTACGCAGGCCGAAATGGACGACTTCGAAGTTCGTGCCGTCGGGCTCGAAGCGGAAGACCGCGCCGCGGTTACGTGAGTCGTATTTCTTCCCTTCCTTGGTGGTGAGGTTGAAACCACGGTCGCCGATGGTGCCCCAGACGCGTCCGTCCGGACCGATGGCGAAACCGTTCATGTCGTGGCCCGAAAGCGAGATGCGCACGCCGAAGCCGTCTTCGATGACCTTGCGGCCCGTCTCGACGCCATCCTTCTTGCCGTCCTGCAGCATCCAGAGCTTAGGGATGCAGGCGAAGTAGACCGTGTCGTCCCAGGCCATGACGCCGGCGCCGGTGCCGTCGAGAACGTCATTAAAGCCGCCCGCGAAGACCTTGTTCGTGGTGAAAGTGCCGTCGGCCTGCTCTCCGCCGACATGGCGGATCAGCTCGGACTTGGCAGTCATCCACTCGTTCGAGCGCTTGGCTTCCCACTTCTTATGCAGGGCGCGACGATCGGCGGTGGTCGCCGCGGCGAGGTCGTCGTGATACCAGTAGAGGTGGTTGCGGTCGTCCTCGACGCCGTAACGGAAGCGGTGCGTCTCGGCGACGTAGACTGAGCCGTCGTTGCCGAAGCCGATCGCGGTGGGCGAGGTGACGCCGGTGGCCTTGCGGTCGGCGGAGACCTTGAAAGTGGCGCCGGGGACGAGCGCGGCGCTGCCTTCACCGGCCACGCGCACGAGGCTGCTGTCGGCCTTGGGCTTCGGACGGCCGCCGGTCGGGAACTTCGGCTTGGCATCGGTCGAGAAGACGAAGTGGTCGGCGGCAATGATGCCCCAGGCTCCGACCTCGCTGTCGATGATGCGGATGACGCCGGTCTTGCCCTTGAACTCGGAGATATCCCAGACGTTCTCGCGCAGGGTCAGGCCGTTGGCGCCGGTGGCCTCGCGCACGACCTTGCCGCCGACGAGCAGCTGGACGGCGGTCTTGCCAGGGTGGTTACCGCCGGCGACCAGGAAGCCGAGGAAGCCGTGCGTGAGTTTGATCTCCGGCGAAGTCAGCGTGCCGGTGGCGGCGTCGCCGCGGTGACCGGAGGTGACGAGGGCGTTGCCGCCGTAGTTGCGGAACTCGCCGTTGACGCCGTCGACCTTGCCGGCGACCGGCGCCAGGCCGAAGCCGGTACCGGTGGTCTGCCAGCTGTCGAAACCGTCGCCTTCGAAGGCTTCGATGACCTTGGTCTCGGCCGTCAGGACGGACGCGCCAAGGCAAAGGGTGAACGTGGCGAAGAGGGAGGACTTCATCGGGAAAAGAGGGGTACACCCCAGAAAAGGAGATGTTCCCCGCAGGTCGAGCGTGGCTTCCAAAAACTTCCGTTTAACCGCGCACCGCGTGCAGGACCTGGAACTTCGCCCCGAAATGCGCCGGGTGCGTCAAGGCCCGCAGCCGCCCAGTGGCCTCGGAGTCGCCCGAGAGGGCGATGCGCTCCATCTCGGCACCGGCATACTTAACGAAAAAGGCCTCCTGACGGTCGAGGCGGACATTACGGAAACCGGCAACGGCCAAGACGGGCTCGATCCGATCCCAAAGGACGTGACAGGTGAGGTCCTGCGAACCGAGGTTCTCGAGGATCGCGCCGGAGAGCTGATGACTCCGATAGGCCCGCGCCGTACCCGCCGGCGATGATTCCAGGCATTGCGCGATGGTCTTGCCGTAATCGAGCAGGATCACGGCACCTCCCCAAGACCCGGCGAGGAACTTCCGGACCAGATCTTCGGCGGCCAAAGGCGCATCGATGATCCACCCTTCTTCGGCTGCAGGCAAAGCACTGGCGAACTCCGCCGCCGCAGGGGCGGAGAATTCCGCGAGAGGTTCCACGGTCAGTTCAGCGCCATCGACCCGTACGCCGAGCTCGCGCCATGATCCGCCTTGGCGGACAAACCGATGAAAGGGCTGCGCATCGAGGAGTTCGTTCGCGACGAGGACGCTGCGCGCCGGGAACGCAGGATCGGCGCCGAAGCGGAACGTGCGCAGTTCGGCGAAGCGGGAAGCGATGCCGGCATAGTGAGCCTGCCCGGGTTCGGCGCCGACCTCGACGAGGGCGTGCGTCTTCAAATCGCCGACGAGCGACTGCGCCGCACCGGCGACGAGTTCTCCGAACATGGGGCCAAGCGCCGCCGCGGTGGTGAAGTCGGTGCCGGCGGCCTTGCCGACGCGCCTCCGGTCCGCGACGTAATAGCCGAGCCCCGGGGCGTAGAGGGCCGCCTCGACGAGGCGCGCGAACGAGACCACGCCGCCGCGGGCCTCGCGACGGAGCAAGGCGACGATGGCGTCATGTCGGGCCGCGGGCTCCACGCCAGAAGCGTTATGCGGTCTTTTCCGCTCCGCCAGACGAATCGGGATTGAGCCGACCTCCGAATTGGGCTGACTGCAGGCAGATGATCCTCGCGATCGAAAGTTCCTGCGATGAATCGGCCCTGGCGCTCTTCGACCCGGCCCGCGGGCTCGTACGCGAACTGATCAGCTCGCAGGCGGCGGAACACGAGAAATACGGCGGCGTAGTCCCTGAACTGGCCAGCCGCATGCACCTTTCCGCCCTGCCCCTCCTGCTCGCCGATTTCCACGCCGAACTCGCGTCGGCCGAGACCATCGCCGTCACCCGCGGCCCCGGCCTTCTGCCCTGCCTGTCGATGGGCGTGACCCTCGCCCGTTCCCTCGCGCTCGCCCGCGGCCTGCCGATCGTCGGCGTCAACCATCTGCGGGCCCACGTCCACTCGCCCTTCATCGCCGTGCACGCGGCGGACCCGGCAGGTTTCGCCGCGACCCGCGCGGCCCTTCTCCCGCATCTCGCGATCGTAGTCTCCGGCGGCAACACGCTGCTGGTGAAACTTGATGAGCAGCTCCGTCTCACGGTCGTGGCGCGCACCGTCGACGACGCCGCGGGCGAAGCGTTCGACAAAGGAGCGAAGCTGCTCGGCCTGCCTTACCCAGGCGGCGCCCTCATCGAGAAGCACGCCCAGCAAGGCGACGTCCGGAAATTCGTCTTCCCGCGCGGCATCCCGGAGAAGGCCGACCTCCGTCTCAGTTTCTCCGGACTCAAGACCGCGCTGCGCTACCAGCTGGAGAAGATGTCCGATGCCGACGTGGCCGCGGCCATGCCTGACCTCTGCGCGGGCTATCAGCACGCGATCATCGAACAGCTGGTGTCCAAGACCGGCGCGGTCCTCGACCTCGGCGGCTACAAATCCGTGGGGCTATCCGGCGGCGTGGCCAATAACCGCACGCTCCGCGCCCGGCTCACGAACGCGGCCCAGCAACGCGGACTGCCGATGCTGGTCGCCGAACCGAAGCACTGCGGCGACAACGCGGGTATGATCGCCTTCGCCGCCTGGGCGGATGTCGGACTGCCCGTCGGCTCCGCGGCCGTGCCGGCGGCGAGCCTGACGGTTGATCAGGTCTAAGCAGCCTGCTTGACGAGTTCGGTGAACGCCCGGAACTGCGGATGCGTCGCATCGCCCAGCATCGCGTAGAAGACGGTCTCGGTCGGCAGCACATGCGCGCCCGCCGCCCGTAAGGCTTCCAGACAGACCAGACCATCCGCAGACCGTCGGCCGGTCACGGCATCAGAGAGGATCGTCACGCCCAGGCCCTCGCGGAGCGCGTCCATGGCGGTCTGGTAGACGCACACGGGGATCTCCAGGCCGCAGATCAGCAACTGGCTCACCTCGGCCTTGGCGAAGGCCTCGGTCAGACCCGGGGCACCGAACGCCGAGAAGGCGGTCTTGCCGAACACGGCGCGACCTTCGCCGGCGGCGAGCAATAGGTCCGGGTGGGTCGGGCCGAGCTTGGCGGGCACCTGTTCGGTGAAGAGCACGGGTACTCCCAGCAACTTGGCGGCCGAGGCGGCCAGGAGGCAGCGACGTAGGCAGGCGTCTCCGTCGGGCATGGCCTTCAGGAAGTTCGGCTGAACGTCCACGACGAGCAAGGCGACGCCGGCGGCGGGGGTTTCGGACATGCCCGGCAGACTGCCCCGGAGGGCCAATAAGTCAGCCGCAAACCGCCGTGAATGGGGTTGCCCGCCCCGCCCCGCCCGACTTCTCTTATCGGTCATGGACTGGCAGGTTAAACCTATTGCTCGCACCTGTGCCGCTTCCGGCAAGGAACTCCACGTCGGCGACCTCGTGACGTGCGTCGTCTTCAAGCCGCTCGGCGGCAACATCGAACGCCTCGACGTGCTCAAGGACCACGCCGCGAGCTTCCAGCCGGAGGGCATCCTCCTCGGCCGCTGGAGCCGCGAAGTCAAGGAACGCGGCGAAGAAGACCAGGCCCAGCGCGCCCAGCTCCTCGCCTCGCGCGAAGAGTTCTTCCTCTCCCTTTACGAAGACCCCGCCGACCCTTCGGGCGACAAGGGCGTGCTCAAGCACATCCTCGCCATGCTCCTCGAGCGCAAGCGCATCATCAAGCAGGTCGGCGCCGCCGCCGAAGGCCAGCTGACGTACGTCCACGCCGCCACCAAGCAGACCTACCTGGTGCCGATGATCGACCTCCAGCCCGCCCACATCCTGCAGGTCAGCGCTTCGCTCGACATGCTCGTCGGCTAAGCCTTTCCATGACGTCTCTCCGCCTCCTGTCCGCCTTGGCCGTCCTGCTGCTGGCGGGCTGCAAGAACCACGACATCCCCGAGGAGCTCGCCTCCATCTTCGTCGAGGCGCCTCCCTCCATCGGCGGCTCGATGAAACAGGAAGTCACCCTGCCCGTCAGCCAGCTCAAGCTCTCGGTGATGACGCGGGCGCTCGTGCCGGCCGAAGAAATCCTCAACACCCACCCGATCACCAGCGGCGAACCGGACCTGCGTCAGGAGTTCCTGCTCGTGCAGCTCGACCGTAAGGCCGCGGTCGACGTGATGAACTACACCAAGGAGGCCATCGGCCGTCACTTCGTCCTGGTCATCAACGACGCCGCCGTCGGCATCATGCCGATCGACAGCCAGATCGTGGACGGCAACCTGATTTTCCACGTCGAAAAGAAGGGCATGACCAACACGCAGGCGGTCATGGATATCAGCCGTCGTCTCAACATCTCGGCGCTCAAGATCCGCAAGATCAAGGAGTCCGAACGTCCGTGAGCCGGCGGTCCCGCCTCACCCTTCTCCTCCTCGGCCTGGCGACGGCCCCGTTGCTCGGCACTGAAATCGTCTGGCCGACGACCCTTGACCTGACCGCCGTCCGGTCGGCGCAGGACTACCTCCAACCGACCGTCTCCGGACGGCTGGAATCCGCCACGTTCGGGATGGTCCGCGAAGAGGGCCAGCGCTTCCACGAAGGCGTCGACATCCGCCCCGGCCGACGCGATCCCGCCGGCGAGGCGCTCGACCTGGTGCGCGCCGCGATGGACGGACAGGTGGCCTACGTCAACCCGAACGTGAACGGGCCCTACGGCAAGTACGTGGTGCTCGTCCATCCGGGCGCGGAGCTCCCGGTGTATTCGCTCTACGCCCATCTGGCCTCGGTCGATCCGGCGGTGAAGCTCGGCGTCTTCACGCGCCGCGGACTGACCCTAGGCCGCATGGGGCGCACTTCCGCCGG
>RDYO01000110.1 GCA_004293385.1 Verrucomicrobiota bacterium | reverse complement strand
CAAGGGCGCCAGCGGCCGCAACCGCGCCCGGCATGACCGTATCGAGGAGCACGGCCTGCACCTGTGGTTCGGCTATTATGAAAACGCCTTCAACATCATCCAACGATGCTATGCCGAACTGGGTCGCTTGCCCGGTGAACCACTGGCCACCTGGCGTGACGCCTTCAAACCGCATTCGCTGTTCATCCTGATGCAGTGGGCACAGGCCGCCCTCTCCGGCACCGGCACAGGCCTGGGCGACCTGGTGACGTTCTTCTTCCTCGCCGACCTGTTCTTCTCCCCGATCACGATCATCGGGACGCAGCTCTCCGAAGCGACCCTCGCGATGGCGGGCGCGGAACGCTACTTCCGCGTGCTCGATACGGCGCCGGCCTGGACGGATAAGCCGGGCGCGACCGAATGCCCTCGCCTCAGCGGGCACGTCGAATTCCGCGACGTCGGCTTCGCCTATGTCCCGGATCGTCCGGTGCTGCACGAAATCTGCTTCACCGCCCAGCCGGGCCAGGTCATCGCCCTCGTCGGCCATACGGGCTCCGGCAAGTCGACGATCATCGGCCTGCTGGCGAAGTTCCAGCTGCCGCTGGCGGGTCAGGTGCTCGTCGACGGGCACGACCTCGCCGACCTGCGCCAGGACACGCTCCGCCGCCAGATGGGCTTCGTCTTCCAGCAGAACTTCCTGTTCGCCGGCACGATCGCCGACAACGTGAAGGCCGCCCGCCCCGAGGCGACCGACGAGGAGATCCGGCAGGCCTTCCGCGACCTGGACTGCCTCGACCTCATCGAAGCCCTCCCGGAAGGCATCCATACGCCTTGCTCGGAGAAAGGCCGTGGCCTGTCGATGGGCCAGCAACAGCTCGTGGCCTTCGCCCGCGCCCTGCTGGCCGACCCGCGCATCCTCGTCCTCGACGAAGCCACGAGCGCGGTCGACACGCTGACCGAAGCCCGCCTGCAGGTCGCGTTGACGCGCCTGATGAAGGGACGCACCAGCTTCGTGGTCGCGCACCGCCTCAGCACCATCCGCCGGGCGGACTGCGTCCTGGTGCTGGACGCCGGCCGCATCGTCGAACGCGGCACGCATGACGAGCTCCTCGTCAAGCAAGGCGCGTACGCCGCCCTGCACCGCGACTTCCTCAGCTCGACGACCTGAACCGGGTCACTTGGCCGCGGGCGCCTCGCCGAACTTCGGACGGACCGGACGGCCCTTCACGGACTCCGCAGCCTTGGCAGGCTCGTCGGTCGCCGTAGTCGGGAAAGCCGGCGCAAGGCCCTTGGCCTGGACCGGGGCGTAGAGATCACCGACCGGAGAGCGGCGGAAGACCTCCGCCTGAAGATACTGGTAAGTCGGCACGCCCTCGCGTGACTTGACGGCGAGCGAAAGTTCGAGGCGGACGGCCTGGCTGACCGGACCCCCGCTGAACCGGACGCTCTTGGAGGGACCAAGGACGACCAGCGCCACGCCCGTCGGTTCCTGGTGGACCGGCAGTTCCCAAGTGTCGGCGGCAAGATCCGGGGGCAATAGTACCAACAAGGTGCGGACGGGACCGCCGGGATTACCCGGATAGACCAAGCGCCGGCGCCAGAGCGGCCAGTAACGGCGACCGGCTTCGTCCTGGACCTCCGTCCCACCGGGGCCGTCGACGACCAGCATCCGTTCTTTCAAGAAAGCCGCCTCGGCCGGCGTGAGCTCGGCCCGCACCGCGCCGACGCGACGCACGGGACCTTCGTCGGGTCGGACGTCCGCGTTCACGAGCAGGACGACCTCCAGAGGACCCGCCACCCGATGGTCGATCCAGGCGATGACGCCGTAAGGCACCGCTGTCATGGCCCCGGCGAGCAGCAGACCGCCGCCCAACGCCCGGCCGAAGCCATGACGTTCACGCAAGGCGACCAGCAGGCCCGCGCCGGCGAAGCCCGCGGCATGCACCGAGATGTCGATCCCCAAGGTCCACTGCGCGGACAGGAAATCATCGGGCTGACCGAACCAACGCAGCCGGAAGAACATCAGGACGACCCAAAGGGTGCCGGCGGTCGCGCCGAGCAACGGCGCATAGCGCGCGCCGGCACGGACATACATGCCCGTGAGCAAGGCCGAGAGGCCTGAAGCGAAGAGCCCGCCGAAAAAAGCCTGCTTGAGCGAGGCCACGCCTGTCAGCGCGGCGGCGATCACCAGGAAGACCCAGGTGAACCAATACGTCAGGGCGTAGGTCTTCATCCCCCGACCACCGTGCCCGGAGGCACGATCGCGCCCTTCTTGACGACGATCACGCCGTCACGGACGAACAAGGCCTCGGTCTCCCACTTCTCCGGCAGGCCCGTGGGCGACAGACGGCAGCCTTCGCCGATGCGCGCGTTCTTGTCGATGATCGCGTTACGGATGAGGCAGTTGGGGCCGACGCCGATGTCGGGACGACCGAGAGAGTTGTTCCGGGCCAGGTCATGCGGACGCTCGAAGGCGTCGGCGCCCATCATCACGACGTTCTCGAGGCGGGAACCGCCGCGGATCACGGAGCGCACGCCGATGACGCAGCGGCTGAGCTCGGAATCGTCGACGATCGCGCCGTCGGCCATCAGGACGCGCGTGGAGCGGGCGCCGTTCAGCTTGGCCGGAGGGAGATAGCGGGAGTGGGTGTAGACGGGGTTCTGGCCGTCGAAGAAGTCGAACGGGGGCACCGGGTCGGTGAGGGTCAGGTTGCACTCCCAGAAGGAGCCGACCGTACCGATGTCTTCCCAGTAACCGTCGAACACGTAGGCCATCATGCGCTTCGAGGCGAGGAGGCCGGGAATGACTTCCTTGCCGAAGTCGGTCTGGGTGTGGTCCGCGAGGGCTTCGCGCATGACCTTGCCCGAGAAGAGGTAGATGCCCATCGAAGCCAGGCAGTAAGGCTTGTCCGACTTGTCGGAGAGACGGGCGCGGGCGTTGCCGCCGAGCACCAGGGAGGAGATGACCGCCGGATCCTTCGGCTTCTCGACGAACTCGACGATGCGGAGGTCGGCGTTGACGCGCATGACGCCGAGGGCGGAGACCTGGTCGGAAGGCATGGCCTTGGCGGCGATGGTGACGTCGGCGGCGTTCTCGATATGCTGGCGGGCGAGCTCGTCGAAATCGAGGCGGTAGAGCTGGTCTCCGGAGAGGATGAGCACGAGGTCCTCGTCCTTGAGGTTATAGTGGTGCAGGTTCTGGCGGACCGCGTCGGCCGTGCCCTGATACCAGGTCTCCTTGTCGCCGGTCTGTTCGGCGGCGAGGATGTCGACGAAGCCGCGGCCGAAACCGTCGAACTTATACGTCTGCTGGATGTGCTTGTGCAGGGACGCCGTGTTGAACTGCGTCAGGACGAAGATCTGGTTGAAGCCCGAGTTGAGGCAGTTGCTGATCGGGATGTCGACGAGACGGTAGTTGCTCGCGAGGGGCACCGCCGGCTTGCAGCGATCCTTGGTCAGAGGGTACAGGCGGGAGCCACGGCCGCCCCCCATGATGATGCTGATGACGCGAGGAAGGGAGGGCATGGCGGGATGACCTACCTTCCCTCCGGTCGCGGTCGCCCTCAAGCGGAAAAGGTCGAATGGCGGCTTGAAGACCGCGAGTGCACGGGGTTGCATCGCCTCCCGCATGGCTTTCGCCTTCCACATCCTCGGCACCAGCAGTTCCGGCAACTGCTCCTTGCTGGAGGTCGGCGGCGCGCGGGTGATGCTGGATGCCGGCTTCCAAGGGCCGCGGCTCGAAGCCTCCTTGCAGAAGCTCGGCATCGAAGCGCGGGCCTTGGACGCCGTCTTCATCACGCACGAACACTCCGACCACTGCATCGGCCTGCCTGCCCTGCTCCGCCAGAACCCCCGCCTCAAAGTCTTCGCCAACCGCGAGACCGCCCGGCGGATCAAGGACTCCTTCAAGTCGCAGCCGGACTGGCAGCTCTTCGAGACCGGCACGACGTTCGAGTTCAAGGGACTGCAGGTCACGGCGATCCCGATCCCGCACGACGCCGCCGACCCCGTCGGCTACGCCTTCGACCTGCCCGCCGAGGACGCGCGTCCGGCGAAACGCCTCACCTGGCTGACCGACCTCGGCCACGTGACCCCGGTCGTCCGCCATCATGTCGCCCTCGCCGACATCCTCGTGCTCGAGGCGAATTATGACGACGAGATGCTCGATCTTTCCAAGCGGCCGATCTCGCTGAAGCAGCGCATCCGCGGCAACTTCGGCCACCTCTCCAACACGCAGACCAAGGACCTGCTCGTCGGCCTGCGCGAGTGGCAGGCGACCGAGCTCTACCTCGGCCACCTCAGCAAGGAATGCAACCGCACCGTCATCGTCGACGCCCTGATGAACGAAGTGCGCGACCGGAAGACCGACCTCCGCATCACGGTGGTCGATCCTCTCGAGGACAATCCGGTCAGCCTCTGGTGAGGCTTACTTCGTCGGCGGGGCCGGGATGTCGTCGGCCGCCGGCGGCGTGGGCACGGTGCCCTCGGAGCGGATGACGGCGCTCTCGGCGACCGCGCGGGCCAGACGCTTGACGGCGGCGCCGCAGGTCGGCGAAGCCGGATTCATGTCCTGGGCGGCCAGCCAGGCGGCGAGGGCCGCGGCTTCGGCGCCTTCCTTCTCGAGCTTCTCGGCCCGGCCGATCAGCTGGGCGTAGCCGGCGACGAGCGGGGCGATGTCGGAACGGGTCTTGGCGAGCACGAGGTCATCGGACTCGGTCTTGTAGATCTCGACGATGACATCCCACGCGAGGTAAGGGTTGTTCTGGGCCGCGAGCATCGAGGCCTTCTGGATGTTGGCGTCGAGTTCGCCGACCCGCTGGACGACCTTACGAAGCTTGTCGGAGCGTTCCTTGTCCTGCGCGAGGGCCAGGGCGTACTCGAGCTTCTTGTTGAAGATCTCGCGCCACTTGGCTTCGGCCATCAGCCGATCGAACTCGGGGACCTTCTGGGCGAGGGTATCCTGGCGGCTCACCACCTGATTGGCGAATTCCTTCACGCCGGGGTTCTGTGGCCAGATCTTCGTGGCGCGTTCGAGGGCGGCTTCGGCCTTGGCCGTATCGCCCGCGAGGGCGGCGGCCTTGGCGGAGAGCAGCGACATGTTCGAAGCGTTCATGGCGTTGTTGACCTTCGAGAGGACCGGGGCGCTCGGGAAGTCGCGGGCCTGGCCGCGCACCTTGTTCACGTAGGCCTCGACGCTCGCGAGGTCGCGCTCGTCGCCGAGACGCTGCAGTTCGCGGAGGTCCTTCCAGAGCGTGAGCATCTGGCGCTTCTTGTCCTGCGGATAAAGCATGACCGGCGGTTCGAACTCACCGAGGAAGAAAGTCTCCTGGAGACGCTCGAAGGCGCCATAGAGCTCCTCCTGCTTCAGCAGGTCATCGACCGTCTGCACGCCTTTGCCCACATCCTTGATCGCCTCGCGGGCGAGCAGGTCGATGGACTCGAGGGTCGGGACGAAATCCGAGACCGGGAAGAATTCCTTCACTTCCTTGGCGCCGACGACGACCTCTTGGTTGCTGGCGTTGAAGACGACCCGGTAGAAGGCGCTCGTGATGAGCGCGTGGCGGTAGCGACGGGCCATCAGGAAGGCGACCATCTGCGACTGGAACTCGACCTTGGCCTTGAGGCCGATGGCGGAGAGTTTGGTGCCCTGCGCGAGCATCTGGGCCTGGGTGCGGGCCTCGTCCTTGACCTTGAAACCTAGCTCGGTCGTGCCCGTGGCGCCTTTCGAGACCATCTTACCCTTGCCTTGCATGCGTTCGGCGTTGGCCTCTTCGACGCGGTCCGCCCGGTTGATGATCACGGACTCCTGCGTCTTGCGGAGGATCTCGAGCTGATTGAGGGTGACCTCGATGTTCTTGTACTCGCTGTTCATCCGCCAGGCCTTCTGGACCTGGGTGGCGATGGTCAGGCATCCCTGCGCATCGAACTCGAACTCCGCGGCCTTGAAGAGCAGGTTGAAGGCCTCCTGTTGGTTGCGGAAGTAATTGTCACGGGTCAGCGCCTGCGGGGAGAGCAGGAACTGGATCTGGTCGAGGATCGCGACGTAGCGCTTCATGTCGCCGTTATCGGTCGGCGCCGCGAGGTAGCGTTCGAAACGGGCCCGGACGGAGCGGGAGTTGCCGAGATTCATCGTGCTGCCCTTCCACTGCATGGTCCCGTTTTCCAGGTCGACGGAGTCGCTGTTGACGTTGAAAAGACGGTCGGCGCCGCCTTCGGCCGTGGAGCTCTGGTAATTACCGGCCGTGCCGCCTTGGGTAGGCGCGGGCGGAGGCGCCTGGGCGAAACCGAGCACGGTCAACGCGCACCAGCCGAAGCAAGAAAGGATGAGGTGACGCATGGCGGGGAGAATCAGAAGCGCTCGAGGGCTTCGACGACCAGGAGGTCGCGGGTGACGCGCAGCTTGCACTTGAAGCGCTGGCCGACCTCGAAGGAGTCGGCGGAGCCGGCGGGGATGAAGACCGGGATGCGGCCGACGGGGTCCTTACTGATCGGCTTGACGGCGAGCACGCGACCGCGGCCTTCGACGAAGGCGAGCTGCTGCTCGACCTGGCACTCAAGACGGTAGCTGTTACCCTGGAGCGTCGCCCAATCGCGACGGTAGGTCTCGACCGAGAACGGGGTCAGATCCGCGAAGCGACCGCCACCGCCCATGCGAGGCACGACGATCGCGACCAGGATCACGATGACCACGACGGGAATACCGAGGGCGAAGAAGAGGGGGTTGATCTTGGACATGCGGAAGAAGGGGCGCAGGCTACCCTGCCCCGCCAGCCTAGCCCGCTTTGGGATTTGTTCCAGCGATTTCCCCGCCTAGGGGAAATCCGACGCCCTCCGGCGGGCCCGAACCTTAGCTCCAACGCTTCTGCTGGCAGCCGAAGACCACCAGACAGATACCGAAAAGCCCCTGTACCAGGAGAACCGTAAGACCTAGCTCCGTACTGGCCACGTAGGCGCTCTGGTTGGACATGCTCGCGGTATAGGCATCATAGAGGGGCAACCCCATCATGGATTTCATATAGCCCGACCAGCCCCAATAGGAATTAATGAAGGGGCGGCAGAGCCAGGTCAGCGCAGGCGGCAAGGCCAGGACGACCCCCGAGAGGGGCAACTGGAAGCCGACGAGGTAGATCGAAAGCAAGGACGACTTCTCAGGCGAGGTCAGCATGGCCGAGAAACCCAGGCAGACCACCGACATCGACACGCAGCTGCCGGCGAGGATGGCCAGCTGTTCGGTCCAAGGACCCGGAAAGTTGCAGATGAGTTTCACGAAGAAACACATCCAGACCCCCTGGGCGATGCCGATGAGCGAGAC
>RDYO01000131.1 GCA_004293385.1 Verrucomicrobiota bacterium | reverse complement strand
GGGCCCGAAAAGACAAGCCCGAAGCAAAAACCCCCTTTACCCCTCAAAAACCCTTGGAAATCAGGCAAATAGCCTGCACCGCCAGGGCTTTCCCCTGTCCGATCGAGTCCATGCCTTCGTTGGTCGTGGCCTTGATCCCCACCTGGGCGGGGGAAATCCCGATGATTTCGGCGACCTTGGCCTTCATGGCCTCGACGTGCGCCATGACCTTCGGGCGTTCGCCGATGATCACGATATCGACATTGCCGACCATCCAGCCGCCCTGAGCCTTCGCTTCGGCGACGGCCTTCTTCACGATCACGGCCGAATCCAATCCTTTAAGGGAAGCGTCGGTGTTCGGGAAATAATGACCGATGTCACGCAGGCCGGCGGCGCCGAGGATCGCATCTGCCACCGCATGCAGCAGCACGTCCGCATCGGAATGCCCCTCCGGACCGACCGGCGACGGGATGTTCACCCCGCCCAGGATGCACGGACGACCGGCGACCAGCGGGTGGATGTCATACCCGAGACCGACGCGGAAGGCTGGCTGGGCTTGGCTCATAAGGGGTTATTAGGCGAGAAAACGCCCAAAGGGAAGCCCTTGCACAAAACCCTTGAAACGCCCTCCCCGAGGAGGCATTTTACTGGCCTGTCAGTCTTCAGGCGCGGTAGCCAAGTGGTAAGGCCGGGCTCTGCAAAAGCCCCATGCGTCGGTTCAATTCCGACCCGCGCCTCCAGTTTAAACAAGAAGGGCGTCCCGATCGGGACGCCCTTCTTCTTGCACGATCAGGCTGAGCTCAGCGGGCCGTCTTGCTGAGGTTCGCGACGCCGTTGACCTTGGAGTTCACGCGCAGACGCAGGCCGTTGAGGCGGATGAAGCCGGTGGCGTCATCCTGGTTGTAGGCCTTGGTCGGATCCGCTTCCATCGTGGCGATGTGCGGGTTGTAGAGCGAACGCGGGCTCTTGCGGCCGGCGACGTAGACGCTGCCCTTGTAGAGCTTCACGCGGACGGTGCCGGTGACGTTGCGCTGCGACTCGGTGATGAGGGCCTGGAGGGCGAGGCGCTCCGGAGCGTACCAGAAGCCGTTGTAGACGAGCGTGGCGTAGCGCGGGACGAGCGAGTCGCGCAGGTGCATGACCTCGCGGTCCATGGTCAGGGACTCGATCTGACGGTGGGCGAAGTGCAGGATGGTGCCGCCCGGGGTCTCGTAGACGCCGCGGCTCTTCATGCCGACGAAGCGGTTCTCGACCATGTCGACGCGGCCGACGCCGTGACGGCCGCCGAGCTTGTTGAGCGTACGCATGACGCCGAGGGGGTCGAGTTTCTTGCCGTTGACGGCGACGCAGTCGCCCTGGCGGAACTCGAGCTCGACGTACTCCGGCTTGTTCGGGGCGTCCTCCGGGGAGACGGAGAGCTTGAACATGGCCTTGTTCGAGGGGTGGAAGGCGTCCATCCACGGATCCTCGAGGATGCCGGCTTCGTAGGAGATGTGGAGGAGGTTACGGTCGGACGAGTAAGGCTTCTTGGCGCTGGCTTCGACCGGGATCTTGTTGTCGGCGCAATACGCGATCATCTCGGCGCGGCCGGGGAAGTCCTTGCGGAATTCCTCGTTGCGCCAGGGGGCGATGATCTCGAGGTCCGGGGCGAG
>RDYO01000130.1 GCA_004293385.1 Verrucomicrobiota bacterium | reverse complement strand
TAGCTGCATCGTGGTAGGGGCAGCACCGCGTGCTGCCCTAGCGGAATTCGTTTCCAGGTGGCAGGTGGCGGGCGATGCCCACTCAAAGGGAAACCGGAGACCGGAGGATTGGCTGGGGGTATTCATTTTCGGGTGACGGGTGACAGCCACGGGAGTCAGCCCTCCAGGTTTCGGCCGTTCGGGTTTCAGCTGCCGGCCTCCGGCTCCCGGCTACCGATGGCTGGAATGCCGAGCCCTGAATGGCTGATGCCCTGATGGCCGTCACCCGTCACCAGAGGCTATCCTCTGTCCTCTGTCATCGATTCAGCCCTCTACTCAGTCCTCAACGCAGTCCTCCATTCAGTCCTCCCTCTTGCCTTTCCCACCCCTATCCCTACCCCTACCCCCATCCCTCCTCTCACATGTCCTCCCTCTTCACTCCTCTCCAAGTCGGCGCCCTGACGCTGCCTAACCGCATCCTGATGGCTCCGTTGACCCGTTGTCGCGCTGAAGGGGCCAACGTCCCGACGGACCTGATGGCCGAATACTACGCCCAGCGCGCCGGCGCGGGCCTGATCATCGCCGAGGCCACCACGGTCTCGCCTCGCGGTCATGGCTACCCGAACACCCCGGGCATTTATACCGACGAACAGGTCGCGGGCTGGAAGAAGGTCACGTCCGCCGTGCACGCCAAGGGCGGCCGCATCTTCCTGCAGCTCTGGCACGTCGGCCGCATCTCCCACCCCGATTACCAGCCCAACGGCGAACTTCCCGTCGCCCCGTCGGCCATCAAGCCGAAGGGCCAGGTCTGGACCGGCAAGGAGATGGCCGACTACGTCACGCCCCGCGCCCTGCACATCGAAGAGATTCCCGGCATCGTCGCCGAATACGTCCGCGGCGCCCGCCTGGCCAAGGAAGCCGGCTTCGACGGCGTCGAGATCCATAACGCCAACGGCTACCTCCTCGACCAGTTCCTCCGCAGCGGCACCAATACGCGCGAAGACGGCTACGGCAATTCCCTCGCCGCCCGCGCCCGCCTGACGCTCGAAGTCGCCAACGCCTGCATCTCCATCTGGGGCTCGGACCGCGTGGGCATCCGTCTTTCGCCCGGCGGCGTGTTCAATGACATGTCCGATGCCAACCCGACCGAGACCTTCGGCTACGTCCTCCGCGAACTGTCCAAGCTCGAACTCGCCTACGCGCACGTCACGCGCGTCACCGCCCAGGACATCGCGCACGGCGCGACGACCGGCGTCGGCCCCAAGGAATTGCGCAAGGATTTCAAAGGCGTGCTCATCACCGCCGGTGGTTTCGACCGTGCGCAGGCCGAGCAAGCCATCGCCGAAGGCTGGGCCGATGCGATCGCCTATGGCGTGCCGTATCTCGCCAACCCCGATCTCCCGCGTCGCCTGCAGGAAAACCTCCCGCTCAACACTCCCGACGAAAGCACCTTCTACGCCTCCGGCCCGAAGGGGTATACGGATTATCCCGCGGCGAAGTAATCGCCGCGTATGGTAGGGGCAGCACCGCGTGCTGCCCTAGGTGTGTCGGGACAATACTTCACTCAAGGGGAGACCGGAAACCGGATAGGATGCTGCGGCTTTGTCTTGGGTAGGGTCGGGACCGCGTCACGACATAGCTGTATCGGGTAGGGTTGAG
>RDYO01000109.1 GCA_004293385.1 Verrucomicrobiota bacterium | reverse complement strand
CCCCCGCCGGCGGCGCCAACATCGCGTTCATCATGAAGATGCGCCTGCAGTTCCTGCGCGACGTCGGCAGCTGCCTCTCGCCCTTCAACTCGTTCCTGCTCCTCCAGGGCCTCGAGACCCTGCACCTCCGCATGGAGCGTCACTGCTCCAACGCCCTGAAGGTCGCCCAGTACCTGGAAGCGCACCCCAAGGTGAAGTGGACCAACTATCCGGGCCTGAAGTCCTCGAAATACCACGACCTTGCCAAGAAATACCTCACCAACGGCTTCGGCGCGCTGGTCGGCTTCGGCCTCAAGTCGGGTTTCGAAGGCGGCAGCAAGTTCATCAACGCCCTGCAGCTGCACAGCCACGTCGCCAACATCGGCGACGCCCGCTCGCTGGCGATCCACCCGGCCTCCACGACGCACTCGCAGCTCACCGCCGAAGAACGCGACAGCGCCGGCGTGACGGACGACTACGTCCGCCTCTCTGTGGGCATCGAAGACATCGAGGACATCCTCGCCGACCTCGAGCAGGCGCTGGCCAAGGCCTGAGCCTCGCGGCATCGACCAATCAGGGCGGACCGCAAGGTCCGCCCTTTTTCATGCCCGCACCTTGGCGCCGTCGAAGTCGTGGTATTCGAGGAACTGGCGCGCGCCCTCGTCGCCCATGTAGGCGGCGAGCAGTTTGGGGTCCGTCTGGGTGAGGTCCACGACGATGAGTCCGTCCAGGCAGCCGCCGAACCCTTCGTCGACGTTGAAGGCGATGAGCCGACCGTTGAGCTTGAGATAATGCTTCAACAGCACCGGCACGGCCTTGGCGTCCGGCTCAAGGTCGCTCACGAGGCTGGACACATGCTCGAGGTCGAACGCGCAGCGCTGGAGCACGTCAAGGTCGGCGTCGTGCAGGCTCATCGAACGCGGCGGGTTCTTCGCGCGGACAAGCGGCAGGAGATCATCCGCGGAACGGTTATTCTTCAGGTAGGACAGGATGAGTTCCTTGGAAGCCTGACCGTATTCCGGATTGATGCTCACCGGGCCGAACAGCAGGTGATACTTCGGGAAACGGACGACATACCGCCCGATACCCCGCCAGAGCAGCGGCAGGCTTGTCGGCTTACGCTGGTATTCCTGCCGGATGAACGAGCGGCCCATCTCGAGCGCGGGATCCATGCGGCGGAAGAAGTCGCCCTTGAACTCGAAGAGCGTGGAGGTGTAGAGGCCGTGCTTACCTTGCAGCGGCAGGATGCGGTCGGTCGGTCCGAGCCGATACCCCCCGACGATCGCCGAGGCCTTGTCGTCCCAGAGCACCATCTGGTCGTACCAAGCATCGAAGGCGTCCAGATCGCAATCGAGGCCCGTGCCTTCGGAGACGGAGCGGAAGGTCGTCTCCCGGAGACGTCCGATCTCACGGAGGGTGTGAGGGAGATCCTTGCCGAGGAAACGGTAGACCTTGAAATCACCGCTGGTCAGGAGCAGATCCTCCGGCGGCAGGCTCTGCAGCTCCGCGCGGAGCAAGGCCGGGTTGACCGGCGGAATGATCGGAGCCTGCGGCGCCGCCGGCTTGGCAGGCACGACCTTCTCCTGTTCGGCCCGGCTGGTCAGCAGTTCGCATCGTAGCCGCAGGAAGCTGGTGGCCTCCTCGTCATCCGGATGATCCGCCAGCTGGGCGGGCGTGACCGGATTGGCCGCGCGGAGCCGGATCACCTTGCCCCGGTGATAAAGGAACTCCCGCAGGAGCAGCATCGTCCGCAGACGGGGGTGGACCAAGCCGAAGGACTGGAAGAGGCCGGAGTTACGGCCTTCGATCCGTAGCGGCAGGAGCGAGGCGCCGACCTTACGCGCCATGCGCACCACCTGCGGCGACCAGACCGGATCATCAACGCGGCGCGACCTAAGTCGCAGGCTGGAGACCTCGCCGGAAGGGAACGTCAAGACGCAGCCCCCCGCACGCAGATGCGCCAGGATACGACGCGTCCCCGCGATGTTACCCGGATCGGCCGCATCCGGACTGAAGGGATTGACCTCGATCAGCCAAGGTCGGATGCCTGGAATCTGACTGAGCCAGCGATTACCGACGACCAAGGCATCCGGACGGGCGCGGAGAAGGAAATCCATCGCGACCAGGCCGTCGGCCAGACCATGCGGATGATTGGCGACGACGACCAACGGGCCCGAGCGCGGGATTCGGGCCAGGCATCGGTCGCTCCACGTGTTGCTCAAGCCCGCCTGCTCCATCGCCGACGTGAAGAAATCCGGACGGCCGGCGACATGGATGCGCTCGAGGAAGGCATCGAAGGCTCGCACCTTGAAGAAGCGGTCGAGCACGGGCTCCGCCCAGGCGAGCGGACCGAGCTGGGCCTTGAGTACGTCGGTGTTGCTGGGGGCGCGCGAAGGTGACATCCATGGCGATGATGCCACGGATCTGCGAACACCGGGGGGCGGCCCCGTGACAATAAGGTGTCAGTCCGCGGCGAAACCGAAGAACTCGCGGGCGTTGCGGGTCGCGACCTCGGCGACCTCGTCCGCCGGCAGCCCCAGCAGTTCCGCGGCCTTGGCGCAGATCTCGGGCAGGTAGGCCGGCGTATTTTCCTTACCGCGGACGGACTGCGGGGCGAGGTAGGGGGCGTCGGTCTCCAGCATGAGCCGGGCCAGCCCCTGCGCCTTGAGCGCCTGCCGGATCTCCTCGGACTTGGCGTAAGTGATGATGCCGGTGAACGAGGCGCGGCCGCCGCGCTGATTGATCTGGCGGACCTGTTCCGGGCCCTCGACGAAGCAATGGAAGACGACCTTGCGCCAGTCCACGCCGCTCGCGTCGATGAGGCGCACGCAGTCGTCGAAGGCATGGCGGGAGTGGATCACCACCGGGCAATCGAACTGGTAAGCCAGCGACAGCTGCCGGCGGAAAGCCTCCTGCTGCCAGGCCTTGATCTGTTCGGCCTCGGCCACGTCGGCCGGCAGGCGGAAATAATCCAGACCGATCTCCCCGAGCGCGGCGGGATGGGTGCGGTCGGCGAAGTACGGCGAGATCGCGGCCACGATGTCTTCCCAGCCCTCTTCGACGTGACAGGGATGCAGACCGACCGTGTGACGGAAGAAGTCCGGCTGCGCGGAGGCGAGGTCACGGTATGCCGACCAATCCTTGAGGTCGGTGCCGATGGCGACCACGCCCTCCACGCCGGCGGCGCGGCACTCCGCCACCCACGCGGTGAGACGACCCGCCTTGAGGGCGTATTCCGGGTGGCAATGGGAGTCCAGCAGGCGCACGGGGCGATTAGGCGGGTCGCGACGGAAAGGGCAAGACCTCAGCCCTGCCTTGAAAAAGCCGCCCTGCCCTGCACGTTGGCCGCATGCACCACTGGCTGATGAAGTCCGAACCCGACGAATTCTCCTTCCAGGAACTCGAACGCAAGGGCAAGGAACCCTGGACCGGCGTGCGTAATTACCAGGCCCGTAACTTCATGCGCTCGGCGAAAGTCGGCGACCTCGTGCTCTTCTACCATTCCAACTGCGAGGAGCCCGGCATCGTCGGCGTGGCCAAGGTCTCGAAAGAAGCCTTCGACGACCCGACGCAGTTCGACGCCAAGTCCGACTACTACGACGCGAAGTCGACCAAGGACAACCCGCGCTGGAGCTGCATCGAGGTCTCCTTCCACCAGGGCTTCAAGCGTCTCGTCAGCCTCCCCGACCTCCGCGAGTGCGCGGCGCTGAAGGAAATGCTGATCCTCCGTCCCGGCAACCGGCTCTCCGTGACACCCGTCACCGCCCCCGAGTTCAAGGCGATCGCCGGACTCGGCGGACTCAGGAAGTAGCCTCTTCGATCGGCAGCCAGAGCGCGAGGATCGCGGCCGGCAGGAAAAGGAACGAAGCGTAGAGCAGCACCGAACTGAAATCAGCCGGCTTGGCGAAGATACCGAAGAACACCGTGCCGGCGGCGGCGAAGACGCGGCCGATGTTGTAGCTGAAGCCGGCGCCGGTCGTACGGAGCATCGTCGGGAACAGCGGCGGCAAGGCCATCGTGAAGAGGCCGAAGACGCCCTGACAGAAGCCCACGGCGGCGTAGAGTCCGTAGGTGGCGGCGAGGCTCCACGGCAGGAGGAAGGTCGCCCCCATCAGGACGAAATAGGCGCCGAAGAAGCCAGCCAACGCCCGCCGGTAGCCGAACCGCTGGGCGGCCCAGCCGGAGGCGAAGTTACCGACGACCGAAGCAGCGATCACGCAGAAGAGCGCGGTGGAGACGACGCCGGCCTTGTCGAGGGAACGGGCCACGACCTCGGGATGGTTACGGATGAACGCCTGCTGCCAGAACATGAAGCACCAATGGCCGGTCAGCGAGATCGCGCAGAGCAAGGAGGCGATGAACGTCGTGCGGCGGATGTCCGCGCCGAACAATCCGCCCATCGTCGGAGCGGCCTGCTTGCCCTTCTCCGCCGACCACTCCTCGGTCTCGGGCACTTCCTTGCGGATCCACAGCGTCACGAAAGCCGGCAGGACGCCGATCAGGAAGACCCAGCGCGGCTGGTAGCCCGGGATCTGCTGCAGCAGGAAGACCGCGGCGATCGCGGCAAGGATACCGAAGTTCACGGCGCACTGCAGCACGGCCGCGATCCAGGGACGCCACTTCTTCGGCCACGTCTCCGAGAGGAGCGATGCCCCGACGGCCCATTCGCCGCCGATGCCGAGCGCCGCGAGGAACCGGAAGACCATGAGCTGCCACCAGGTCTGCGCGAAGAACGACAGGCCAGTGAACAAGGCGTAGGTCAAGATGGTCAGCACCAGCGTTCGGCTGCGGCCGAGGCGGTCGCCGATGATGCCGAAGAAAGCGCCGCCGAGGGCCCACCCGAGGAGGAAGGCCGCCTGGATCCAAGAACCGTAAAGAGGGACCGAAGCGTCGGACTCCGGGACAAGCAGCAACTCCGCCACGAAGACCGTGGCGACAAGCGTGTAGAGGTGGAGGTCGAGGCCGTCGAAGAACCAACCCAGCCAGGCGGCGAAGCCGGACTTCTTCTGGTGGGTGGTCAGCTCGCTGAGCTTCGTGGCTTCGGCGGGGGTCTCGCGCATGAGGTGACAGTTGAAACCCCCTAGAAATTAGCAAGGCGGGCTTTGCGGCCCGCCCTGCGTGAGGACTTACTTCTTCTTGGCGTCCGCCTTCTTGGCCGGCGCCTTGGCCTTCGGGGCCGGCGTCGGGGTGTAAGGCTGGTTCGTCATGGCGCCCGGGGCGACCTGCAGGAGGTTCGCGGACATATCAGCGGCCTTGGCGTCGCCGTTGGCCCACTTGAGCGCGCCGACCAGGATCTGCTGGAAAGTCGGGTTGGTCCAGACGTCCTCGCGGTGGCCCATGGCGGTGTAGAACACGCGGCCTTTGCCTTCGTTCTTGGCCCAGCAGTTCGGGTAGGCGGGACGCTTGTAGTCGTCGCCTTCGAGGGCCGGGTCATTGAAGGTGGTCAGGACGTGGATCTCCGGACGGAAGTCCTTGAGGGTGTACCACTCTTCCACGAAGGAGAACGAGTCGCCGACCTTCTCGAAGCCAGGGAAGGTCTTGTCGATGACCTTGTTCACGCCGGCCTGCTGCTTGCCGTGGCGGATGAACTCGGCGCCGAGGAAGCAGACGTAGGCGTCGGCCTTGTCGCCGTGGTTCTTGAAACGCTCGGGGCCCTTCACGGCCTCGTTATCGGTGTGGAAGGTGTCGGCCGCGGAGTGCGTGCCCACGAAGCCCTTGCCGGACTTCACGAAGTCGAAGAGCGCCTGCTTGCCGGCCATGGACATCGGCGGGTTCTTGTCGGTGCCTTCGGAGCAGAGGTCGCCGGTGGTGTAGAACATCACGGTGTCGAACTGGGCGAGATACTCCGGCGAGAACTTCGAACCGTCCTTGGAGAAGACGAACTCGATGTTGTGGGCGGCGCCAAGCTCGAGGAGCTGCTTCTCGGCGAAGCTGGGCTGACCCTTCTTGTACGAGATCACCTCGTGCTCGTAGCCCGAGGACTTGGTGAAGAAGAGCACCTTGCGCTTGGGGGCGTCGGCGGCGGACGCGGTGAGCGCGAGCAGGCAGAGGAGGAGCGAACGGAGGATCATGGGGGTCCGTCGAACAAACCCGCCCTGCCCTCCGCAGGCAAGCCGATAGGACTCAGCGGCCGGCAGAGCGGCGGGCCGGCGGCAGCGTGCGGGCGATCTCCGCCAGGCGATAGCCGAAGCCAGGGCCGCGCAGGCTCGATCCGTCGACCTGGCCTTCCCGGCGGGCATAGAGGGCGGGATGGACCGCAGCTTCGGGCGCGGAGGCCGCCGGGTAGAACTGCATGCCGTTCGTCTCCACGCCTGCGATGGTCGGGGCATGGGCGGCGAGCAGGACGTGCGTCATCTGCGCCATCATGGGATTGGTAAGATCCTGCACCATCAGCTGCATGCCGTGGGCGCGAGCCCAGCAGAGGCTGAGGAGCGCGCCCGTCTGGGTCTTGCAGGTCTTGAGCGCCACGCCGGTCCAGCCGAGTTCGCGGCCAAGACGGACGATCCGCCAATCGTGGGCGCTTTCGTCGAGGAAGAGCGGCATGCGCCGGCTGACGGAATGGACGTCGATGAGGTGTTCCTCCAGTTCGTAAGGGAACGGCTGTTCGACGTAGCTGAGTCGCTGCCAAAGTTCGGGCAGCTCGGCCTTCACGCGGTCGAGGACGCCGTTCACGTAGGCCGGATCCATGACCGTGCAGTTGAAGTCGGCGGTGAAGAGATCGACGCCGAGCGGCAGGCCGACCTCCGCGACGCGCTTCAGGCGTTCGAAATCCCAGGCCGCGTCGTTACCGCGCAGCTTCACCTTCAGGGCCTTGAGGCCGTCGGTCTTGATCCACTCGTCGAGCGATGACGGGTAGCCATCGGCGACCTTGTTCGCGCCCGCTTCGGCGAGCGTGAGGAAGTCGAGGCCGCCGACGAGATGCCAGGCGAGCAGCTTGGTCGTGACGGGCGAGCGGAAATAATCCGCGGGATAGCGGCCGGCGAAGGAGACCTCCTTGGCATCGGCGGCAGGGGTGACGAACGCGGAGAGGTCGCGGTTCATCCACGGCGCGGCGTAGGTCGAATAGGTCGGCACGCCATGGGCCACGCCGTAGGCGTCGTGCAGGGCGAGGTCGAACGGCGAACAGCAGACCAGTGCCGCGAGGGTCGGGATGGCCACGCCTGCAGGCAGGCCGGCGTTGAACTTCTCAAGGACACCCGGCAAGGCCTCCTCAAGGAAGTCGTGGCCGATCTCCAAGGGGTGCCCGCGTGTCGCGAACGCCGCATAGGCGTCGGTGAGCGTGTCGCAGAAATCCTGCAGAGCCTTGAGACGGACGTCGTAAGCGAGCGGCGATGGCCAGACCCACTGCACGCTGAGCGGCGTCTCGCCCCACCCTTCGGCGCAGGAACCGTCGGCTTTCTCGACCGTGACGCAGACGCGGGCGCAGACCACGCTCGTAAGGGTCTCATGACCGAACTTCAGCGGCAGACGCAGGGTCACCGGCAAAGCATGCCAGCGCACCGCGCGGATCCGGATGTCGCGAGGATTCATCGCTGATCAGTCCTGGAGGGCCTGACCGGTAGTCTCCTTGCCGAGGAAGGCGACGAAGATACCCACGCCATATACGAGGGTGATCGC
>RDYO01000108.1 GCA_004293385.1 Verrucomicrobiota bacterium | reverse complement strand
CGCTTGAAGATCAGCGAGGCGTTGTGTCCGCCGAAACCGAGGTTGTTCGAGATCGCGACGTCGACCTTGCGGGCCTTGGCGACGTTCGGCGTGTAGTCGAGGTCGCAGTCGGGGTCCGGGTTCTCGTAATTGATCGTCGGCGGGATCATGCCCGTGTGGATGGCCATCACGCACGCGGCCGCCTCGACGCCGCCGGCGGCGCCCAGGAGGTGGCCGGTCATCGACTTGGTCGAGGAAATCGAAATCTTGGGGGCGAGGTCGCCGAACGTGCGCTTGATCGCGAGGGTCTCGCAGCGGTCGTTGATCGGGGTCGAGGTGCCGTGGGCGTTGATGTAACCCACTTCGGACTTCTCGATGCCGGCCTCGGCGAGGGCGCGGTTAAGGCAGAGCGCGAGGCCCTTCCCTTCCTGGTCCTGGCCGGTGATGTGGTAGGCGTCGCAGGTGGCGCCGTAACCGGCGAGCTCGCAATAGATGCGGGCGCCGCGGGCCTGGGCGTGCTCGAGGGACTCGATGACGAGGACACCGGCGCCTTCGCCCATGACGAAGCCGTCGCGCAGCTTGTCGAACGGACGGGAAGCCTTCTCGGGCGTGTCGTTGAAGTCGGTCGACATCGCCTTCATGTTGCAGAAACCGGCGTAACCGAGACGCGTGATGGCGGCTTCGGAGCCACCGGAAAGCATGATGTCGGCGTGGCCGTCGCGGATGTGGCGGAGGGCTTCGCCGAGGGCGTGGGAGCCGGAAGCGCAGGCCGAGACGACGCCGAAGTTGACGGACTTCGCCTGGAACTCGATGGCCACCACGCCGGAGGCGATGTTGGCGATGAGCGAAGGAATCGTGAAAGGAGAGACGCGCGAAGGACCGCGCTCGATGAGGACGCGGGCCTGGTTCTCGATGGTCTCCATGCCGCCGATGCCGGAGCCTATGATCACGCCGAAGCGTTCGGAATCGATCTTCGTGACGTCGACGTTGGCGTCCTGGATGGCGAGGCGGGAAGCGGCGACGGCGTACTGAGTGTAGCGGTCGTTACGCTTGGCCTCCTTGGCGTCCATGAACTTCGCCGGATCGAAGTCGCGGACCTCGGCGCCGACCTTGGACGGGAAGTCCGTGGGGTCGAAGCGGGTGACGCGACCGATCCCGGAACGACCCTTGATCAGGGCGTCCCAGAAGGTCGCGTTGTCGTGACCGAGGGCCGTCAGCGAGCCGATGCCCGTGACGACTACCCGGCGAGATTTGCGGTCGGAGCTCAAGGGGACGGGCCTACGCGAAAAGCCCGGTCAGGTTACTTGGTGGCGCTGGCCTTGATGTGCTCGATGGCATCACCAAGAGTCTTGATACCGGCGGCCTTGTCTTCCGGGATCGTGATGCCGAACTCGTCTTCGAAAGCCATGATGATCTCGACGAGGTCAAGGGAGTCAGCCTTCAGGTCGCCCTGGAAGCTGGCACCGGGGGTGAGCTGCTCGGGGGTGACGGAGAGTTGCTTGACGATGATGTCCTTGACGCGCTGTTCGATGTTTTCGGGCATAATAAAAGGGTGTTTTAGTGGGTTTTGGGGTGTCAGATGGCCATGCCTCCGTCAATCGAAAAGACCTGCCCGGTCACATAGCCCCCCTCTTCCGAGGCAAGGTAGTCGACCATGGCGGCGATGTCGTTGACTGAGCCAAATCGTCCCAGAGGGATGACTCCGAGGATCTTCTGCTTCACCTCGTCGGAAAGCTCGCCCGTCATGTCGGTGGTGATGAACCCAGGGGCGACGGCGTTGGCGGTGATCGAGCGGCCGGCGAGTTCGCGGGCGAGGGTCATCGTGAGGCCGTGGAGGCCGGCCTTGGCGGCGGCGTAGTTGGCCTGGCCCGCATTGCCCTGCACGCCGGTGACGGAAGAGATGCTGATGATGCGACCCCAGCGCTTCTTGGTCATCGGGCGCACGAGGCCCTTGGTCCAATAGAAGGCGGAGGAGAGGTTGGTGGAGATGACGTCATTCCAGTCCTGATCGGACATCGCCATGACGAGTTTGTCGCGGGTGATGCCGGCGTTGTTGACGAGGATCTCGACGGCGCCGAACTCGGCGATGATCTGCTCGCAGGCCTTGGAGACCGCGGCGGCGTCGGAGACGTCGACCTGGAAGGCTTTGGCCTTCTGACCCTTGGCGAGGATGTCGTTGGCGACCTGCACGCAGGTGTCGGACTTCGAGACGCAGAGCACGGTGTGGCCGTGGGCGGCGAGACGTTCCGCGATGGCCTTGCCGATGCCGCGACCGGCTCCGGTGACAAGGGCGACGCGAGGAGAGTGCGTGAGATGCATCGGGTTTTTATGTGCAAGGAAACGGGGCCTCTGGCAAGTGGCTAATGCCCCGCCGGAAGCCCCCTGCCCCGCCCTCCGCGCTCAGTAGACGTCGCGCTGGTAGCGGCCGTCCTTCTTGAACTGCTTGACCCAATCCACGGCGGCCTCGGGCGTCATGCCGCCCTGCTCGGCCACGATGGCATGCAGCGCTGCGTCGACGTCCTTGGCCATGCGCTTGGCGTCACCGCACACGTAGAAATAAGCGCCCTGCTGGATCCACTTCCAGAGCTCGGCGGCGTTCTCGCGCATACGGTCCTGTACGTAGACCTTGGCGGCCTGGTCGCGGGAGAAAGCGGTGTCGAGGCGCGTGAGCACGCCGGACTTCTGATACTCGGCCCACTCATCGGCGTAGAGGAAGTCGTGGTCCTTGCGCTGGTCGCCGAAGAAGAGCCAGTTCGGGCCCTTGGCGCCACGGGTGGCGCGGTCCATGACGAAGCTACGGAACGGCGCGACGCCGGTGCCGGGACCGACCATGATGACCGGGAGATTATCGTCGGCCGGCAGACCGAAGTGCGAATCCGCCACGAAGACCGGGAGGTCGGCTTCGTTCATGCGGGCGCGATCGGCGAGGTAGCTGGAGCAGACCCCTTCGCGCTGGCGGCCGTTGGTCTCGTAACGGACGACGGCCACGGTGAGGTGGATCTCCTGCGGATACTTCGACGGCGCGGACGAGATCGAATAGAGGCGAGGCATCAGCTTGCGCATGAGCTCAATGAGCTCTTGGGCGGACGGACGGGCGGACGGGTTCTCGAGGAAGAGGTCGATGAACTCGCGCTGCTCCATCCAAGCCTTCTTCTTCTCCGGGTCGGCTTCACCGATGGCGGCGGCCAGGCGGGCCTTGTCGGCGGCGTCGGTCGCGCGGTCGTGGAGGAGCTGGGCGAACTTATAGGTCGGCCCGTTGAGGGCGAGACGCGTCGAGAGGGCCTGGCGCAGGGCGATCGGGGCGGCGTCCTTCGGGATCGTCACCTGCTCGTCGCCCGTGAAACCTGCGGCCTGGAGCAAGGCGGCCACGGACTTCGGGTTATTGGTCGGGAAGACCCCGAGGCTGTCGCCGCACTTGTAGGTGAGTCCGCTGCCGGCGAGGGAGACCGAGAAGTGCTGGGTGTCCTTCTGGCTGGCCGGGGAACTCAGGCGACGACGGTCGACGAGGCAGGCCGGGAACGGGTTGTTCTTGTCGTAAGGCGCGGACATAAAAGTACCCCGCAGGATGCCTAGCGGGGTACTGATGCAAACCTCTTTTGACGGAGGGCTTACTTCCAGACCTTCACCCAGTCGATGTCGACGTCGTCCGGCAGCTGCTTGAGCACGAGCTTCGGGCGCTCGTATTCAGCGATGCGGTGGGTGAACTGCACGGTCATCGGCGCGGCGATCGCGATGCGGTCGACCTTGTGGATCTGCTTGCCGTTCACGTACCAAGTGAAGCCCTTCTCAGTCCAGAGGATGCCGTAGGTGTTGAACTTCTTGGAAGGTTCGCCGCCCTTGAGGATCTTCTTCCCCGAAGCGTCGGAGCGCAGGTCATGCTGGCCGTTATCGTCGAGATAACGGGCCCAAGGAGCGAGGTAGTCGTCGCCGGTGCCTTCCCACAGCGCGAGGATGTAAGGGACTACCTTGTCGTCCTTGCCGCGGATGGACATGTTGCCGGTGTGGCCGGTGTTGGTGTTGAAACGGATGGAGGCCTCGAAGTAACCGCGGACCTGCTCGAACTTGCTGCGGATACCGTTCGTCTGGATCATGTCCTCTTTCTTGATGAGGGTGATGCGCAGGGCCTTGGACTTGCCGACGGTCACGAAGGACATCGCGGTGGGCTCACCGTAGGTCGCCCACTTGGAAGCGTCGAGGGCCGGGCCGTCGAATTCATCGGAGAACGCCAGCTTCATGTTCGAAGCCGGGTTGACGGCGCCCAGGGTGGCCGTGAGGGCGAGAAGGCTGAGGAGTTGTTTCATAGGGGTGGGTGGCGAAAGGGAGTGGAACTCAGGGAATCTTGAAGACCTTGACCCAGTCGATCTGCATAGGCTCAGGTCCCAGCTTCGGGTTCATGAAGTCCTTGAGCAGGCCGCCTTCCGGCAGGCTCTGGTAAAACTCGAGATACATCGGCTCCTTGGGAATCGGGCGCGCCATCTTGTGGACGAGACGGCCTTCGACGTACCACATGTAGGACGTGGCGTTCCACTGCAGGCCGTAAGTCAGGAACTTCTTGTAGGACTTGCCGCCGTCCATCGCGATGACCTTTTCCTTGGGCACGAGACGATGGGCGCCGGACTCGTCGACGATGTTGAGATTAGGCTCGATCCGATCGGCGCCGGTGAAGACGAAAGACAGCGAGGCGGAAGGCACGATCTCCATCTTCTGATTGCGGATACCAAAGATCGTCCAGCCGCGGTTCTTGGTCTGGACGGCCCGGATGGAGGCCTCGAAATAGCCTTGGCCGTGAGTGAACTTCCCCGAGGTGTGGGCGTTGCTGCCATTCCAGAAGCCCGCCTTGTCCTTGGGGGTGATCTCAAGCTGGAGCTTGCCGTCCACGACGCGGGCCTGGCCGCCGACGTTCCAGTTCTTCTTCAGATCATAGTCCTTGGCGTCGAAGTTATCTTCCCAGACCGGCTTCAGGCCAGCATTGGGAGCGGCGCCCAACGACAGGGCGACCAGCAGGGAGAAAAGCGGGAGGGCTTTCATGAAAGGGGAATGAATTAAGTAAATCCGGTATGCAGGGGGAAGCAAGCCCAGGCGGGTCACTGGTAGACCTTCACCCAGTCCACGCGCATCGGCTCAGGGCCCATCTTGGGGTCCTTGAAATTCTTCAAAAGGCCGGCTTCAGGGAGGCCATTGTGGCTCAGACCGATATACATCGGCTTGGGGGTAGCCGGGATTTTATCCGAGATCCGGATGGTGTAGGCCAGTCGGCCATCGAAGTACCAACGGTAATCGGCCGGCCCCCACTGGAAACCGAAACGGTGGAACTTCTTACTGTAGCTGGGATCGCGAGGCATCGGATTTTCCTTGGGGTTAAGATTCCGTCCCCGCTCCTCGTTCACGATCCACAAGCCGAGATCGACGCGATCGCCGCCACCGTTGCCGAAGCCCATGCCCGCCGACGGCGCCTTACCGTCTTCATTACGGATACCGAAACCACAGCCATGGCCACCGGTCTGCACGAACATGATGGAGGCTTCGATGTAGCCGGCCTTGGAGGCGTACTTACCCCGCGTGTCGACGTTGGAACCGCGCCAGAACATCGGCTTGGAGCCGGGCGTGATTTCCAGGGAAAGCTGACCGTCGACGATGCGCACGCCCTCGGCGTTGCCGATGTTCCACTTCTTCTTGTCGATCTCCTTGTCGTTGAACTCGTCGGACCAGACGAGCTTAAGGCTGGACTCAGGACCGGCCCAGAGAGAGGTCAGACAGAGGAATAGGGCGAACAGGCGCGAGGTGTGCACGGCAGTAAGGGGTATCTCCAAGAAAAAACCCCTAGTCCTAGGGTGCAAGCCCTAGATACCGCCCCACCCGCTCAGTTCTCGAAAATCGAGTCGATTTCCTTGCGGGACAGCGGTCGGCAGTCCCCCAGGGGCATCTTGCGCAGGACCAGTCCGCCGATCTGGAAGCGGCGGAGGGTCTTCACGTGGAAACCGAAGATCTCGAAGAGGCGGCGGATCTCGCGCTTACGGCCTTGGTCGAGGTGGACCTCGAGGTGGGCGGCGTTGTCCGGGTGACGGATGACCTTCTTGAAACGCAGGTGCTCCCCTTCTTCGACGGCGCCCTTGAGCAGGCGAGGCGTGAGGGTCGGGTCGTAGTCGCGGTTGAGGATGATCTCGTAGCGTTTGATGACGCCACCCGAGGGGTGCATGACCTTGTTGGCGAGCTCACCGTCGTTGGTCAGGATGAGCAGGCCTTCGGAATCCTTATCGAGACGGCCGACGCAGAAAAGACGCAGCGAGCCGTATTCCGGCGGGACCATGTCGAAGACCGTCTGGCCGCCATGCGAGTCGTCGTTGGTGCAGAGGTAGCCGCGGGGCTTGTTCATCATCAGCACCACCGTCCGGTTGAGCGGCTTGATGTGCTGGCCCTGGCAGATGACCGTGTCCACGGACGGGTCGACCGGCTGGCCGGTGACCGCCAGCTTGCCGTTGATCATCACGGACCCCGAGGCGACCAGCCGCTCCGCCTCACGGCGGGAGCAGACCCCCGCCTGGGCGAGGAACTTGTGAATACGCATGGGTCCTTCGGAAGGCACGCCCTACCCTTTGAGGCTTTTGCCCCACAGGGCGAGACAATCATCCGACGAAGGGCCGAAGGACTTTTCTCGCCCTCGGCAGGGTGGTCGTCTTAGTCCTCCCTCATGCGCCTCATCGACGGAAACGCCATCGCCCAACAAGTCCTCGCCGAAGTCAAGGAACGCGTGGCCAAGCTCGCCCCGGTCGTGCCCCACGTGGCCTTCGTCCGCGTCGGCGACGACCCCGCCTCGGTCTCCTATGTGACCAAGAAGCAGAAGACCGCCGCCGAAGTCGGCATGAAGGCTTCCCTCCAGCTCTTCCCGGAGACGGTCTCGAAGGAAGAACTCTTCGCCCACCTCGATGCCCTCAACGCCGACAAGTCGGTCCACGGCATCCTGATCCAAGCCCCCCTGCCCAAGCACCTGCCCGAGACCGAGGTCTTCAACCGCGTCTCGCCCGACAAGGACGTCGACGGCTTCGGCACGCAGAGCATCGGCCGCCTGGTCCAGGAACTGCCCGGCGCCTTCGCCGCCTGCACGCCCGCCGGCGTCATCGAACTCCTCCGTCGCTCCGGCGTCGAGACCGCCGGCAAGCACGCCGTGGTCGTCGGCCGTTCGCTCATCGTGGGCAAGCCCGCCGCCGCCCTGCTCCTCGCCAAGGGCTGCGACTGCACCGTGACCATCGCCCACTCCCGCACCAAGGACCTGCCCGGCATCGTGCGTCAGGCCGACATCATCGTCGCCGCGATCGGCAAGCCTCGCTTCATCACCGCCGACATGGTCAAGCCCGGCGCGGTCGTCATCGACGTCGGCATCAACCGCGTGCCGGACGCCACCAAGAAGACCGGCTACCGCATCGTCGGCGACGTCGACTTCGACGCCGTGTCCCCGCAGTGCGAAGCCATCACGCCCGTCCCCGGCGGCGTGGGCCCGATGACCGTCGCGATGCTGATGAAGAACACGCTCGACGCCTGCGAGCGCGCCCAAGCCCGTGGCTAACCCGCCTCCGATCCCGCCGCCTCCCGCGGGATTCTGGTGGCGCACCTTGGCCTGCCTGGCGGACATCATTCCG
>RDYO01000107.1 GCA_004293385.1 Verrucomicrobiota bacterium | reverse complement strand
CTACGTCCCCGGCGAGCAGCCGCAGGGCGGGGGATGGGTCAAACTCAACACCAACGAAAACCCGTATCCGCCGAGCCTGCGCTCGCTCGAGGCCATCCGCGTCGCCTTGGTCAACGACGGCGCCGCGCTGCGTCTCTACCCGTCGCCCGACTCTGCGCCGCTGCGCGAGGCCGTCGCGCGCTTCCATGGTTTCGACGCCGCCAACGTCGTCGCCGGCAATGGTTCCGACGACATCCTCAACCTGCTGATCCGCGCCTACGCCGGTCCCGGCCGCCCGATCGGCATGCTCAATCCGAGCTACTCGCTCTACCCGGTGCTCGCGGCCGCCCAGCATGCCGAAGTCGTCAAGGTCGAGGTCACGGACGCCTTGGGCGTCGACGTCGATGCCGTCGCCCGGTGCGGCGCCGCGATCTTCTTCCTGACCAATCCGAACGCCCCGCTCGGCGTGGCCTTCGCGACGGACGTCGTCCGCTCGCTCGCCAAGGCTTTCCCCGGCCTGCTCGTCGTCGACGAAGCCTACGCCGCCTTCGCCGACGCGGACTGCGTCGCGCTCGTGCGTGAGTTCCCGAACGTCGTCGTCACCCGCACGATGTCCAAGGCCCACGCGCTCGCCGGCCTGCGCGTCGGTTACGCGCTCTGTCCGCCCGCCGTCGCCGAGGTGCTCCACCGCGTCCGCGACAGCTACAACGTCGACCGCCTCGCGCAGGTCGCCGCCGCCGCCGCGCTCGACGACCGCGAGTGGCTCGACGTCACCGTCGCCCAGGTGCGCGCCACGCGCGATCGCCTCGCCGCCGCGTTGCGCAAGCTCGGCTGGCAGGTGAATCCCGCTGCCGGCAACTTCGTGCTCGCCGCGCCGGTCTCGTCGAAGCGTGCGGCCTCGGTCGAGACCGCCGCCCATTGCTTCGAGTTCCTCCGCGCCCGGAAGATCCTCGTCCGTCGTTTCCCCAACCATCGCCTCACCGAGAAGTCCCTGCGCATCTCCGTGGGCACCGAGCAGGAGACGGACGTCTTCCTGCAGGCCGTGGCGGTCTGGATGGAAGGGTGAGGTTGACAATCCCGCCTTCCGCGGGGATTTCTGGGGGTATGAGCGCAGCCGTCCGCAAAGCCAGCCTCCGCCGGGATACCGCCGAGACCAAGATCGCCCTCGAGGTGAACTTGGACGGCACCGGCACGTCGGAAATCGCCACCGGTGTGGCCTTCTTCGATCACATGCTGACGCTCTTCTCCCGCCACTCGCTCGTGGACCTCAAGGTCAAGGCGACCGGCGACACCGACGTCGACTACCACCACACCGTGGAAGACGTGGGCATCGTCCTCGGCCAGGCCATCAAGGAAGCGCTCGGCGACAAGGCCGGCATCCGCCGCTACGGTTTCTTCATCCTCCCGATGGACGAGACCCTGGCCCGCTGCGCCGTCGACCTCAGCAACCGTCCGATGATGGTCTACCAGGTCGAGATCACCAACTACATGGTGAAGGACTTCAACATCGCCCTGGTCCGTGAGTTCTTCCAGGGCCTCGCCAACTCGCTCGGCTGCAACCTGCACCTGAAGCTCGAGTACGGCGACGAGCCGCACCACATCGCCGAAGCGCTCTTCAAGGCCTTCGCCCGCGCTCTGCGTGAGGCGCTCGAAGTCGACCCGCGCCAGGGTGGCCGCGTGCCGAGCACCAAGGGTACGCTGGCCTGACCGTGGAAGCCTCCGCGACAGCGCGCCGCCCGCGGGTGGCCGTCATCGATTACGGGATGGGCAACCTGCGCAGCGTCAGCCGCGCCATGGTCGCCGCCGGCGCCGATGCGTTCCTGGCCGCCACGCCGGCCGAGGCCGAGAAGGCCGAGCTGGTCGTCTTCCCGGGGCAGGGTGCCATGGCGGACTGCATGGACTGCATCCGTCGTAACGACTTCGAATCCTTCCTGAAACAGTGGATCGCGGCCGACCGTCCGTTCCTCGGGGTCTGCATGGGCCTGCAGGTCCTGTTCGAGCGTTCCGAGGAAGCCGACCGGCCTGGCCTGGGCATCTTCCCGGGCGTCGTCCGCCGTTTCCCGTCCCAACCCGGCCTGCGGATTCCGCACATGGGCTGGAACGAAGCCATCTTCAAGCCCGGCGCCCCGTTGACCCAGGGCCTACGAGCGGAAGGGGAGCCCTTCTATTTTGTCCATAGTTACCGGGTGGTCGAGACCGACCCCTCCTTGGTGTGGTGCGAGACCGATTATGCGGGCCGTTTCGTGAGCGGGGTGCGGCGCGGACGGGTCTTCGCGACCCAGTTCCATCCGGAGAAAAGTCAGGTCAAAGGCTTGCAACTGTACCGCAATTTCCTGACCTTGTCCGTCCGCTGAAGGGTATTGCGACTCTCGGCGGACCCTATCCCCGCCATGAGCTCAAAAACCGCCTCTCTCAAACTGGACGACAAGGAAATCGTCCTCCCCATCGTCGTCGGCACCGAAGGCGAACGCGGGGTCGATGTCCGCAAGCTGCGTGACGACACCGGCTACATCACTTTCGACGACGGCTACGCCAACACCGGCGCCTGCGAATCCAAGGTCACCTTCATCGACGGCGAGAAGGGCATCCTGCGCTACCGCGGCTACGGCATCGAAGAACTCGCCGAGAAGTCCAACTTCATCGAGACGGCCTACCTGCTGATCTACGGTGAACTGCCCACGACCGCCCAGCTGACGGCCTTCAAGGCCCGCATCCTGGACAACTCGCAGATCCACGAAGGCCTGCGCATCGCCCTCAGCGGCTTCCCGGGCAACGCCCACCCGATGGCCGTGCTCTCCGCCACGCTGAACACCCTCGGTTGCTACTACCCGGAGCTCGGCACCAACGAGCGTACGCATGACTTGGCCAAGTTCGACGCCACCGCCGCCGTGCTGATCTCCAAGGTCCGCACCCTCGCCGCGCTCGCCCACCGCTCCAAGGAAGGCCAGCCGCCCGTGTACCCGAAGCCGGGTCTCGATTACTGCTCCAACTTCCTGCACCTGCTCTTCTCGCAGCCCAACGTCGATTACGCCGTGCACCCGGAGATCGCCCGCGCGCTCGACCTGATCCTCCTCCTGCACGCCGACCACGAGCAGAACTGCTCCACGTCCACCGTGCGCATGGTCGCCTCCGGCGGCGCCAACCTCTTCCCGTCCGTCTCCGCCGGCGTCTGCGCCCTCTGGGGCCCGCTGCACGGCGGCGCCAACCAGGCCGTCATCGAGATGCTCGAGGAGATCCACGCTTCCGGCGACGACGGCTCGCGCTTCATCGCCGACGCCAAGGACAAGACCAAGAGCGTCCGCCTCATGGGCTTCGGCCACCGCGTGTACAAGAACTACGACCCGCGCGCCAAGATCATCAAGGCCCAGTGCGACAAGGTCCTCAAGGTCCTCGGCATCAACGACCCGCTCCTGGCCATCGCCATGCGCCTCGAAGAAGCCGCGCTCAACGACCCGTACTTCAAGCAGCGCAACCTCTACCCGAACGTCGACTTCTACTCGGGCATCATCCTCAAGGCCATCGGCATCCCGACGGAGATGTTCACCGTCATCTTCGCCATCGGCCGCATGCCCGGCTGGATCTCGCACTGGAAGGAAATCGCCGAGACCCCGAAGCAGAAGATCCATCGCCCGCGCCAGATCTACGTCGGTCACACCGAGCGCAAGTACGCGCCGATCGCCCAGCGCAGCTGAGCGATTCGATAAGTCCGCCCGCTCGACGGGCAGAGAGAAGGGCGCCGCAAGGCGCCCTTTTTACTTATTTTTAACGAAAAACAGCCTGTTGTTGGCTGATAACGGATTGAAACTCTCGGGCGGGGGGGGGCATTATTAAAGCCATGTACTGCCGATTCGCCCTGCTGGGAATTTTCATGTTCATCTCCGCTCTGAGTGAAGCGGCGAACGAGCCCAAGGGGCCAGTGGTCCTCCTGCCACGCGATGCCAAACTTTCGCCGGGCCTCATGATCTTCATGTCCTCGACGATGCCTGGTCCTTATGTCGGCGGCTGGATGGATAAGAGCAGGTATGTCGATTATGAGCTGAAGGTCGAACCAGGTAAGTACCGGCTAGCGGTGAAGCTCGTCCCGCAAGGCGGCGGTTATCTCTCCGCCAAGATCGACGAAGGTCAGGCGATCCGGAGGCAGGTGGTGCGTTCCCGTCAACCCGTCTACACGCCGATCGAGGTCAAGTACGGTGAGGTCGACATTCCTAATGCCGGAGCCCGTCTGCGTTTCACCGGCGACAACATCAACCAGCCTGGCCTTGCGCTCTTTTTCCAGGCCGAACTGACCTGGGTGGGGCCTTCGACGGCGACCTCCCGCGTCAAATCGCCGCTTGAGCAGGCCGCCGAGAAAGAGCGCGCGGCCAAGGAGGCCCTCGTCGCCAAGTCTGGTGATGCGCTCGCCGACCGGCTCAAGGGCACGACATGGAGTTTCTACGTGATGAGCGGCGAATTCACCGGCCAGTCCGTCCCGATGGTCTTCGGCCTGGACGGAAGCCTCAACTTCTTCGGCTCGAACAAGAACTTCAAGGCCATCGACGGTCGGACCATCGACATCTTCTACGGCGCACCGGGAGCGTTCTCCCGCCTCCGTTTCTCCGATGACCTCGGCAGCTTCAAGGCCGACCCAGAGCAGGGGATCCGCCAGCCCCGTTCGGGCCGCTTGCAGAATGTCCTCGGTGCTCGTTCCTCCGGGGCCGTGCCTGCCCCCGGGACGGCCGCCAGATAGGCTGACGGCAAAGTCCGCAAAGGGGGAGGGCCGAACGTTTCCGTTCGGCCCTCCGTCTTTTGAGCCATACACTATAAGCCGGATTCTGTCCTTGGGCGGCTCTCGCCGATCCCCTGCGCGTTCATTTCTCTGACCTTGCGGACCCGCCTTGCGGCGGTGCGACAACCCGGGACCTTGGTGGGCGACCTCGGACGGTCCCTGTTCGTCTTGCACCGGATTGGGTTTACCTTGCCTCGTCGGTTACCCTTCGAGCGGTGGGCTCTTACCCCACCTTTTCACCCTTACCTCGTTCCTTGCGGAGGAGGCGGTATCTTCTCTGTGGCACTATCCGTCACGTCTTGCGACGTGCCCCGACTTGCGGCGGGAATCCTGCCCTGTGGTGTCCGGACTTTCCTCACGGATTGCTCCGTGCGAACGCACATGTATGACTGTCCGGGCAGGTTAGCGTCTGCCGGGCCCGCAGGGAAGGGCAAAAGCCGCGACTTCGACCTTGGAAAGGCCTTCAGGTGGCTTTGATTAGGGGAACCCCCATGCGTTTCCTGCTCCTCGCCTGCATTTCCCTCATGACCGCCGCCGCCGCCGAACCCATCAAAGTCGCCTGCGTCGGCGACAGCATCACCCAGGGCGTCGGCGCCAAGTCCGGCCAGTCCTATCCGGCCCAGCTGCAGGCCTTGCTCGGCGAGGGCTATAAGGTCGGCAACTTCGGCGTCAGCGGCCGCACGCTCCTGAAACAGGGCGACTTTCCTTATTGGAAGGAGAACAAATACAAGGCCGCCCTCGCGATGGAACCGGCGATCGTGATCATCATGCTCGGCACCAACGACACCAAGCCGCAGAACTGGAAGCATGAGGCGGAGTTCGACGCCGACTACCGCGAGCTCGTGAAGTCTTTCCAGTCGCTCAAGTCCAAGCCGAAGGTGTTCGTCTGCCGCCCCGTGCCCGTCCCCGGCAAGGGCAACTACGGCATCAACGAAGAGAACGTCCAGAAGGAGATCCCGCGCGTCGACGCGCTGGCCAAGGAACTCGGCTGCGGCGTGATCGACATGCATGCGGCGCTCGAGAAGTTCCCGGAGATGCTGCCCGATCGCGTGCATCCGAACACCGCGGGCGCCGGCGAGATGGCCAAGGCGGCCGCGAAGGCCATCACGGGCAAGTAAGCCTCAGCGCGTCGCCGGCGTCGTCCCGACGATCCTGCCGAGGACGTCCTGGGCCGCGGCGCGTAGCTGTTGCCACCGATGCGAAGGGTGCGCCGGCCCGTGGGCGATGAGCTGCAGCGTGCTCCGCCATTCGAGGACGGCGCGTTCGAGGTCGCCTTGACCGGGGCCTTGGCCGTCGGCGTCGACCGGCGGGATCTTGCCATGCAGGGCGAAGCCTTTGAGGGCCTCGGCGCAGCCTTCGCCGAAGCCGACCGGCAGGCCTTCCCGCAGGTAGCCTTCGGCGGTAAGCGACTTATAGGTCAGGCGGCAGCAGGCCCCGAGGCGGCTGGAATTGCGGCCCGCGGAGGCCACGCGTTCGCCGGCCCGCAGTTCGGCGAGATCCCAGGCGAGCGCGTGGGCGTCGTAAGCGTGATCCTCGAGCGCCGCGGCGACGGCGAGGCCTTCGCCGTGTTGGAAAAGGGAGGCGACGTGGCCGCGGTCGGTCGGCCGGCCGGCGGCGTCGATCAGGCCGAGTTTCTTCCAGAGCCGGCCGGCGCGGGCGGTGTGCAGCGTGCCGCCGCCGAGGACTTCCCGGAGATTGATGTCCTGCTTCGCGACGGAACGGCGCGGCGGATTGATGAGCGGATGGTTGTCGGCGTCGGGCCAGACCCGGACGTCGGCGCGCGAGTAATCCAGCTTCACTTGGACGCTGTCGCGGCCGAGGAAGAGGCCGCCGTAGGCGACGCCCCCCTGGGTGAGCAGCGGGAGCAAGGGCAGGATCTCCTTTTCGAGGAGTTCCAGTTTCCACGTGCGCGGCCGGCTGCGGCCGTTCTCCTGTTTGCGCAGCGCCTTGAGCAGCCAGTCCGCCGGCGTGAGCTGCGAGGCGCCGGTCTCCTTGGGGAAGTGCGCCAGCGTGATGGTGCGGCCGTAGCGGACCTCGCCGCCCGTCTCGAGTTTGCAGGGCGTCCCGTAGGCGAGGGCGCGCAGGGAGTCGGGCTTGGACAGCGCCGGATACCAGGCTTCCTTCACGTAGATCAGGGCCTGCGATAGCGGGACCATGTGGGTCGGGCGTTCGCGTTGCCAGGTGCCGTTGCGCCCGAGGATCTCGTGGATCTGTCGGGTCGCGCCGGCGACCGGTTCAGGGACGTCGCTCGGCGTGGCGTCATCGTCCAAGCGATCCAGCGCGAGGTCAATCGGCTCGCGGGTGAAGAGGGCGGCGGCGAGGGATTGCGCGGCGGACTTCGGGTCGTCGGCGCGGCGCATCACCGAGAGGAACGCCGGCCAGTCGAGCGCCTCGCTGCGTTTGAGCTGGAGCGGCTTGGCTTCGCCGAGGCGGGGGCTGTCGCCGGTCCAGAGCGCGAAGCCGCGGTCGTCCAGTCCGCGACGGCCGGCGCGGCCGAACATCTGCAGGAGTTCGTCGGGACGGATCTCACGTTCGGCGTGATCGGCCGCGTAGCGACGGTCGGTGACCAGCACCGAGCGGAGGGAGAAGTTGATGCCTGAGGCCAGTCCGGTCGTGGCTACGACCACGCTCAGCTTGCCCGCCTTGGCCCAAGGTTCGATGAGTTCGGTCCGCTGTTCGAAGGTCAGCCCGCTGTGATGGAGTCCGACCCCTTGGCGCAGGAGCCGGTTGAGGTCATCGCCGGCGAGGCTGCGTTGGCTAGGCGACAGCTGCGGACCGTTGCCGAGCGGGAGGCCGGCGGCGATGTCGCGGGCGATCTGCTCCGCCGCGCGGCGGCGGGGGGCGAAGACCAGGATGGGGCCGAGGTCGCCGAGGACGGCCCGGATGACCGCGCGGGCGATATGGCCTTTGATGCCGGTGGGCTCGCGGGTCTCCAACGCGTCGAGGGAGATCTCCTCGAGCGGGATCGGC
>RDYO01000059.1 GCA_004293385.1 Verrucomicrobiota bacterium | reverse complement strand
GTCCTTGGCCAAGAATTCCGAGCAGGTCGCCGTCGTCTTTCGCACGATCACGCGCGTCCGCAGCCTGCTGGTCGAACTCAGGCTCCCGCTCAAGGACGGCCGCGCTACTTTCGTCGACTATTGGAGCGCCGGCAGCCTGAACGCCGAACGCACGCCCTTCCTCGTGGCGATCACTCGCCGCCGCGCGCCGCAGATGATCGACGTCACCCAGTTCCTGCCGACCCTGGCCCGACGGCGCGTCTACACTTTCCCGACCGCCGCGATGGGCTTGAAGGGTCGCCTGCCGGACTGCCATTGGACGTCGCTCAATTTCTTCGAAGAGGAGCCCAAGGACCTGTACCTCGACAGCGCCAAGGCGTCGGAGCACCTGCTGGCGGATTACGTGGCCATCGACCCGCCGTTCAAGTTCGGCGACGTCCTGTGCTTCCTGGACAACGGCGAAGGCCTGCATACCTGCGTCCAGGTCGCGGACGACATCGTCCTCACTAAGAACGGTGAGAGCATCCTGGCGCCTTGGACGTTCATGTCCCTCAAGGATGTCGACGACATCTACCGACGCTCGGCCGACACCCGCGTCCAAGGGTATCGTCTCAAGGGTCACTGAGTCAGTTCCGTCTCGGCGCTGTCCCCGGCGGGAATCGAACCCACATCCTCGGTTTAGGAAACCAATGTTCTATCCGTTGAACTACGGGAACGCGGTACCGAGTTAGCCCGCTCCTGGGCGGGCGGGCAAGCCCGCATCGGCAGGCTGGCTTGACTCCCCTCGGTTTCGGCCAAGTTCTTGTGCATGGTTATTCCTGTTTCCGTCCTGGCCGAAGCTCCTTTGGTGATTCCGGTGTGGGCTTGGGTGGCCTTCCTTGGGTTCGTCGTCAGCATGCTGGCCCTCGACCTGGGGGTCTTCAACAAGACCGACCATAAGCCTTCATTCAAGGAGGCGGTGGCCTGGTGTGTCGTCTGGGTCTCCCTGGCGGTCGCCTTCGGGTTCCTGCTCTCCGCCTGGCGCGGACCGGAAGACGCCCAGCTGTTCGCCGCCGGCTATGTCCTGGAACTGGCCCTCTCGGTCGACAACCTGTTCATCTTCATCCTCGTCTTCGCCCATTTCAAGATTCCGGACCACCTCCAGCACCGCGTCTTGTTCTGGGGCATCATCGGCGCCGTTGCCATGCGCGCGCTCTTCATCATCGCCGGCGTCGCGGCCGTCGAGAGCTTCACCTGGCTGCTGCCGATCTTCGGCGCCTTCCTCCTGTTCACCGGCGTCAAATTGGCGCTCTCCCGCGACGAGCACGAAGGCAAGGGCATGGACGAGAACCTGTTCGTGCGGATCGCCCGCAAGTTCTTCCCCCTCACGCCGCATCTGCACGGCAACAAGTTCTGGGTGAAGGAAGACGGCGTCCGCCGCTTCACGCCCCTCTTCCTGGTGCTCCTCGTCGTCGAGGGTACGGATCTCATCTTCGCGATCGATTCCATCCCGGCCGTCCTCGGCATCCTGCCCCCGAACCTCCCGATCGAGGAGAAGCGCTTCGTCGCCTTCACCTCGAACATCTTCGCGATCATGGGCCTGCGCTCCATGTATTTCGCCCTCGCCGGCTTCATGCAGTATTTCCGCTTCCTCAAGCCTGCGCTCGCCTTCGTCCTCGTCTTCATCGGCCTCAAGATGATCCTTCCGTGGGCGGCCTCGCTGGGTCAGCCGGCAGGC
>RDYO01000106.1 GCA_004293385.1 Verrucomicrobiota bacterium | reverse complement strand
CAGAACGGCGAGAGGCAGAGCGAGAAAACAGATGAAAGATGGACGATGGAGGACAGGATTTGGGCATTCTTTTCATCCTCCATCTTCCATCGTCCATCCTTCATCGGATCAGCCCTCTTTCAGCCCACCCCTACCCCTATCCCTACCCCTACGCCTGCACCGTGAATTCCACCCCAAACCCCTCGAAAGTAGGCCTTTACAGAGGGAGGGGGGTGTGAATAACTGTGTGAACGGCATGAAACAGCGCACCTTAGGCAAAGAAGCCTCCGTCAAGGGCAAGGCCCTCCACACCGGTCAGGACGTCACCCTGACCCTCAAACCCGGCGCCCCGAACAGCGGCCTGGTGTTCCGTCGCATCGACCTTTTCGGCAAGCCCGAGGTGCGTCCGGTCTCGGAGATGATCACCGAACTCGAGCGTAAGACGACCGTCTCTTCCGACACCGTCAAACTGCACACCATCGAGCACGTCCTCTCCGCCCTGAGCGGCATGGCCGTGGACAACGCCATCATCGAACTCGACGCCTCCGAGCCGCCGATCGTCGACGGTTCCGCCCGCCCCTTCACCACGCTCATCCACCAGTGCGGCGTCGTCGAGCAGGCCGAGCCGCGCGAGACGTTCGTGCTCACGCACCCGATCACGATCAACGAAGGCAGTCGCTCCATCATCGCCCTGCCCTTCGACGGGCTGCGCATCACCTGCACGTCCGCCGACGACCGCGGCATCCACACGCAGCACCTCACGATCGACATCGACGCCGAGACCTACGAGGCGCAGATCGCCCCGGCCCGCACGTTCACGATCTACGAGGACATCGAAGGCCTGATCGAGAAGGGCCTGATCAAGGGCGGTACGCTCGACTCCGCGATCATCCTCAAGGGCGACAAGATCGTCAGCAAGGAGCCGCTGCGCTTCAAGGACGAGCTCGTCCGCCACAAGATCCTCGATATCGTCGGCGACATCGTCCTCGCCGGCGTCCGCCTCAAGGCGCACATCATCGCCGTCCGCCCCGGCCACGCGCTCAACGCCCGCCTCGCCGCGGCCGTGCGCAAGCAGTGGCAGGAATCCAAGGCCCCCAAGGCCAAGGCCGCGCCCGCCGGCCCGAAGGTCGAAGCCCCGAGCGCGCCCGTCGGCTCGGCGCTCGACATCCGCCAGATCCTCAACGCCCTGCCCCATCGCTACCCGTTCGTGATGGTCGACCGCGTGGTCGAGCTCAACGACGACTCCCTGGTCGCGATCAAGAACGTCACGATCAACGAACCCTACTTCCAGGGTCACTTCCCCGGCCAGCCGGTCATGCCGGGCGTCCTGCAGGTCGAGGCGATGGCCCAGGCCGCCGGCCTCATCATGCTGCGCCGCGGCGCCGCCGACGAAGCCCCGAAGGTCGTCTTCTTCATGAGCGCCGACAAGGTGAAGTTCCGCAAGGCGGTCACGCCGGGCGACACCCTCGAGATCCGCGCGAAGCTCACCAAGGTCCGCGGCCGCATCGCCGCCGCCGAGTGCGAATGCCTCGTCAACGGCGAGTGCGTCTCGTCCGCCGAACTGCTCTTCACCATCGCCGACTCGCCCAACGGCTGAACCGGATGGCCACGCAAGTCCACCCCACCGCGATCGTCGAAGCCGGCGCCAAGCTCGGCCAGGACGTCGTCATCGGCGCCTACGCCTACGTGGGCGGCGACGTCACCCTGGGCGACGGCTGCGTGCTGCACCACCACGCGACGGTCGAGGGCTACACGCAGCTCGGCCCGCAGTGCGAGGTCTTCCCTTACGCCTTCATCGGCGGCCGCACGCAGGACCTGAAGGCCCGCCCCGGCAAGCCCGGCCTCAAGGTCGGCGCCCGCAACGTCTTCCGCGAATACGTCAGCGTCCACCTCGGCACCCAGGAAGGCGAATGGACCATCCTCGGCGACGACAACGTCCTGCTGGCCTATTCGCACATCGCGCATGACTGCGTGATCGGCAACCACCTCGTCATCTCCAGCCACTCCGCCGTCGCCGGCCACGTGCACGTCGGCGACCACGTGAACATCGGCTGGAACGCGGGCATCCACCAGTTCTGCCGCATCGGCGACCACGCGATGGTCGCGGCCTGCTCCAAGTGCGTCCAGGACGTGCCTCCTTTCGTCATCGCCGACGGCAATCCGTGCGAGACCAAGATGATCAACGCCGTCGGCCTGAAGCGTTCGGGCTTCACCGACGCGGAGATCGCCTCGGCGAAACTGATGCACCGCCTCTTCTACCGCGACGGCCTCAATACCACGCAGGCCATCGAGAAGGCCCGGGCGCTGCCTGAGGCTTCGAGCCGTATCGTGAAGGCCTTCGTGGACTTCGCGGCCTCGACCAAGCGCGGCCTCGCCTGAGGTCGCCTTACTCCCCTTCCCTGACCCGCGAACCGGGAAGTTCACTGAGACGGGGAGGCGGAGGGAAAAGGCCAGGAGCGGACTTAAGGGAGCCGGCTACCTCCGGATTGTGAAACGTACCCGGGGTGTATTCGTCATGGGCGCCTTCATGATACGCGCACCCGGTCATGGCCGAGGAAACAAGGCCGGTGGCGATAAACAAGAGGACCAACGGTACGCGCGTCATGGAGTTATGACAGGCGGTTGGCGACAAACCGCAAGGCGCTTGCGCCGTCGGCATGCCTGCCTAGTTTCGCAGGCATGAAAGCCCTCCTACCTGCGTTCTTCGCCTTCGTGAGCACCCTCTCCGCGGCCATCGTCGAGAAGCCCCTCGAATACAAGGCCGGCGACGTCCCGTGCGAAGGCTGGCAGGCGTATGACGACGCCCTGCCCGGCAAGCGGCCGGGCGTGCTCATCATCCACCAGTGGACCGGCGTCAGCGACCACGAGAAGGAAGCCGCGCGCAAGCTGGCTAGCCTGGGCTACAACGTCCTCGTCGCCGATATCTACGGCCAAGGCATCCGCCCGCAGCCTCCGGCCGCCGGCAAGGAAGCCGGCAAATACAAGGCCGACCGCGCCCTGCTCCGCGCCCGCGCCAACGCGGCGCTCGACGTCCTGGCCCGCGACAGCCGCACCGACGCCTCGAAGCTGGCCGCGACCGGCTACTGCTTCGGCGGCACCGCCGCGATCGAACTCGCCCGCTCCGGCGCCAAGGTGCTGGGCGTCGTCAGTTTCCACGGCGGACTCGACTCCCCGACTCCGGCCGACGGCAAGAACATCAAGGCCAAGGTCCTCGCCCTCCACGGCGCCGACGACCCCTTCGTCGCGGCCAAGGACATCGCGGCGTTCACCGCCGAGATGAAGGACCATTACGTCGACTGGAAGTTCGTAAGCTACCCCGGCGCCGTCCACAGCTTCACCCATAAGGCCGCAGGCAATGACAACTCCAAGGGCGCGGCCTACAACGCCGACGCCGACCGCGACTCCTGGTATCAGATGGAGCAGTTCCTGAAGCGCCTGTTCTGAGATGAGGCTGTCGCTCGCGCTCCTGGTCCTCGTCTCGTTCGTCGGCTGCCAGCCCACGGCCGTGACCCTGCGCGGGACGCCGACGGAGCTGAGCGCCCTGCGGAGTACGGGCGGAAACAGCTTCAGCGCGGGTGACGTCGTGACGTGGGCGCAGCTGGACGACCATTTCCGCGACCAGACGGTGAAACTCGCCGTCGGCCAGGCGGACGGCAAAGCCCTGCTAGGGCGGCTCGTCCTGCTGGAGAACGCCGCCGAGGCGGCCGACTTCCTCAAGGCCCATGGCTGCGCCCAGATCTCCGGCCCGATCGGCGTGCGCAGGCTGCCGAGCGCCCTGCAGGTGGACGTCGAGCTCACGGGCAAGGACGGTCAGAAACTCATCCTCATCCTGACCTCCGACGGCACGCCGGCCGGCGAAGGCTGAAAAAAAAGCAGAGCCGCGGATCGCTCCGCGGCTCTGCTTCTTTCCTGGCGGGCCTTATCAGGCCACGCGCTCGACGACGAGCGGGGGCATGTTCGGGCGCTTCGGGGCGAGGCGATAGGCGTCGCGGAAGTACGGAAGCGCGGCGTCGACCTTGGCCTCGTCGTTGTAATGGATCATGATCAGCGGCTCACCCTGCTTGACCTGCGTGCCGACCTTGCGGATCTCGGTGACGCCGACCGCGGGGTCGAGCGTGCCGTCCTTGAGGGTGGCGAGGAGGCGGACGCCCTGGGCGATCTTGCCGGCGTCGATGGTGTGCACGTAGCCGCGCTTCGGGGCGGGCAGCTTGCGGATGAACTTCGCCTTGGGGAACTTCGAGGGATCGTCGATCCAGTCGGTCTTGCCGCCCTGGGCGCGGACCATCGCCTTGAACTTCTCGAGGGCGGAGCCGTCCTTGAGGTGCTTCTCGACGGTCTGCTTGGCGGAAAGGGTCGAACCGGCGACGCCGGCGAGGCGCACGACTTCCATGCCCAGCTTCAGGACGAGGTCCTGCAGGTCTTCGGGGCCTTCGCCCTTCAGGAGGCGGACGGCTTCGAGGACTTCGAGGCCCGTGCCGACGGAGTCGCCGAGGGGCTGGTTGATGTCGGTCACGAGGGCCACGCACTTGCGGTTGAGCGAGCGGGCGACGCGGGTGACGATGCGGGCGAGCTGCTTGGCCTGCTCGAGGTCGCGGATGAAGGAGCCGTTGCCCCACTTCACGTCGATCACCAGGCCTTCGCAGCCTTCGGCGAGCTTCTTGGAGAGGATGCTGCCCGTGATGAGCGGGAGGGACGGAATCGTGCCCGTCTTCTGACGGAGCGTGTAGAGGATGTCGTCGGCCGGGGCGATCTCGCGGCACTGCTCGGTGACGGCGCAACCCACGCGCTCGAGCTGCTGGCGGAACTGGTCCATCGTGGCCTTGCCCTTGAAGCCCGGGATCGAGCTGAGCTTCTCGACGGTCGAGAGGCAGAACTCCTCGTCCTTGCCGTTCATGCCGGGCATGATGACGCCGGCGGCGGCGCCGAGCGGGCCGAGCACCATGGAAGTCTTGTCGCCCACGCCGCCGGTCGAGACCTTGGCGATCTTCGGCTGGGTGAGACGGTCGAGGTCGATGACGTCGCCCGAGAGACGAAGCTCTTCGGCGAGGAGCGCGGTCTCCTGCGCGGACATCTGCTTGAAGTAGATCGCCATCGCGAGGGCGGCCTGCTGCGCCTCGGGCATCTCCGCGTCCATGATCGAGTCGACGATATGACGGATCTCGTCGGCGGTGAACTCGCCGCCATCCCGCTTCTTCTCGATGAGAGAGGTGAAGGAGGGCTTCTCCTTACGCTTGTGGTCCAAGATTTTCTCTGTCATAAGTAGTTAGGATTGTGAAGGTTAGGGCCATTCTGCGGAGGACAGGGAGGCGGACTCGCTGTGATGTAAGATTTTCTTGAAAAGTCGAGCCTAAACAGGCAAGGCGACCCTTTAGCGTCAAAAAGACCCTCCCCCGCCTGCGTTAGACGACGTAATCACCCCTAATTCGGCTTAGGAGGTCTTTCTAGAAGGAAGGCAGGACTTACCTCAGGCGACCCTGATAAAGGGCGTCTGAGCCGACCAGGGAGGCCCGGAGCAGCCCCGCCGGAAGCGTCACCCCATCCTGCCAGCCAGGCGCCGCCGGATCGCCGGAGCGCGGGGCGACGAAGGCGTACAGGTAGTCCGCGGCGCCGGTCGCCAGCATGGACGCCGCGAGCCGCGGGCCGGCCTCGACGAGCACGCCGGTGATCTTCTCCTGGGCGCAACGTTCCGCCCAGACCTGAAGGAAGGAAGCTTCGTCGCCGACCAAGGACCAGACCTGCACGCCCTCGGCCTCATACCATGCGAGGTCGGACTTCTTGGCGGCGGCGCCGAGGCCGACGACGATGGTGCGCGTGCGGTGCGCGTCCCGGAAGAGATTCAGTCCGGTCCGGCCGGCGGTCTTGAAATGTCGGTCCAGCACGAAGCGCACCGGACAGGTCTCGCCGTCGTCGCCGCGTGCGGTGAGGCGCGGATTATCGGCGAGCGCGGTATCAGCGCTCACGGCGATGGCCGGGAAGAGGCGGCGCAGGCGATGCACATAGGCCTGCGCGGCCGGACCAGTGATCGCCCTGCCCTGCCCGGCCGGCAAGGTCAGCTTGCCGTCGAGCGTCGACGCGACCTTGAGGGCGATGAGCGGCGCGCCGCGCGCGATCCAGTGATTGAAGATGAGATTCAGCTCGGCGCATTCCTCGCCGAGCACGCCTTCGACGACCGCGACGCCCTTGGCGCGCAGGAGTTCGAGGCCATGGCCGGCATGGGCCGGATTCGGATCGCGGGCGCCCACGACCACGGTGCGGAAACCCGCGGCCAGGATCGCGTCCACGCAAGGCGGCGTGCGCCCGTGCGTGCAGCAAGGCTCGAGCGTGACGTGCAGGACGGCGTCCGCGGCGGGCTTACGGCCCAAAGCGCGCAGGGCCATCACCTCGGCATGCGGCTCGCCGGCCTTGGCGTGGAAGCCTTCGGCGACGATCTGACCGCCTTCGGTGATGACCGCCCCCACCATGGGGTTCGGGTGCGTGCGTCCCCAAGCCTGACGGGCGAGCTCGAGGGCTCGCCGCATCGGAGGCTCGGAAGCGGGCACGGACACGATCAGCGATTGCGCTTACGCGAGACCGCGGCGGCCTTGGGGCCACCCGGGGTCAGCTGCGGTTCGGAGTAGTAACGGAAACCTTCGAGCTTACGGCGCTCGATGCCCCGACCGAGGAGGACTTCGATCTGCTGCAGGTGGTGCATCTCGTCCGGCGAGTAGAGCGTGAAGGCTTCGCCTTCGGCGGACGCGCGGCCGGTACGGCCGATACGGTGGACGTAATCTTCGGCGTGCTCCGGGACGTTGTAGTTGATGACGTGCGTGACGCCGCGGATATCGAGGCCGCGCGAGGCGATGTCGGTCGCCACCATGATGCTGAACTTACCGGACTTGAAACCGGCGAGCGCGGCGGCGCGCTCGGACTGCGTGCGGTCGGCGTGCATCGTGGCGACGGGCGTACCGTGGCCTTCGATCCACTCGGCGATGCGGTCGGCGTCGCGCTTGGTGCGGGTGAAGACGATGACGGACTTGTAGCCGCTCTTGTTGAGCAGGGCCAGCAGCAGGTCATACTTCTGGAAGATATCGACCGGGTAGATCGCGTGGTCGACCGTGTCGGCGGCGCCGAGGCCGGTACGGACGTCGACGGTCACCGGATCACGGAGGGCCCAGCCGGCGATGCGGCCGATGGCGTCGGAGATCGTGGCGGAGAAGAGCAGCGTCTGGCGGTCCTTCGGGCAGTAGTTGACGATGCGGGTGACGTCCTCGATGAAGCCCATGTCGAGCATGCGGTCGACTTCGTCCATGATCAGCATCTGGATGGACTTCAGATCGAGGATCTTCTGCTCATGCAGGTCGAGCAGACGGCCCGGGGTGGCGATGACGACGTCGACGCCCTCTTCGAGCGCCTTGACCTGGGCGCCGTAGCCCACGCCGCCGTAGAGGAGCGCGGTGCGGGTGCCGAAGTGCTTGCCGTATTTCTGGAAGTTCTCGTCGACCTGGACGGCGAGTTCGCGCGTCGGGACGAGCACGAGGCAGCGGGGCTTGCCGGCGGCGGGACCGAGGAGCGAGAGCGTCGGGAGCGCGAAGGCGGCGGTCTTGCCGGTGCCGGTCTGGGCGGCGCCGATGAGATCCTTACGGGCCATGATGGCCGGGATGGCCTGGGCTTGGATCGGGGTCGGGGTCACGTAGCCATGTTCGGCTAAGGAGCGCAGGACTGGCTCGGGCAGACCGAGGTCGGAAAACGTAGACATAAAGTTGAGTTAGAAAGCGATACGCAGGGGCAAAGGGAAAGGATAAAGGGAGGAAAACTCGGCCGAGAAGCCAAACCACCGCCAAGGGCGGGGCTTTTGACCACCTTAGGGTCCGGGTTTGACAATCCTGCTGAGATTCCCTGCATAGGACTTCCTTCCTTTCGAGGAGGGACGCACGGTGGTTGTAGCTCAGTTGGTTAGAGCACTGGTTTGTGGTACC
>RDYO01000105.1 GCA_004293385.1 Verrucomicrobiota bacterium | reverse complement strand
AAGTATGCCGACAAGGACGTCGTCAATCCGGGTTCCGTCGTGCTCTCGGGCGAGATGATGCTCCGCTACATGGGTTGGACCGAAGCGGCCGACCTCGTCCTCAAGGGCCTGAACGGCGCCATCGGTGGCGGCCGCGTGACCTACGACTTCGCCCGCCAGATGCAGGGCGCGACCGAGATCAAGTGCTCGGAGTTCGGCGACGCGATTATCGCGTCGATGTGAACGGCCTCGCAGTCCTCCTCCTCGCCGTTGGCGGCCCCTTGGGGCTTGCCAACGGTTTCGTTTTGGACGGAAATATGACTCAGCAATCCATCTCATGAAAAACTCCCTCACCGCCCTCGCCCTCGCCGTCTTCGTCGCCGGCGGTCAAGCCCAGGAAGCGGCTCCCGCGCCGGCTCCGGTCTCGGCCTCGACCCAGGACCTTTCCCTCCGGGGCGCCATCGTCTGGCAGGGCAAGAACGTCTTCCGCGGCATCGAGCGCTCCGACACCCAGGGGCTCATCCAGTCCTCCGTCACCCTCGACTACAGCGCCCCTGGGCTCAGCGGCGTCTCGATCTACGGCAGCTTCTATAACGCTGATTCCGTCGAGCGCACTTACGCCGTCGGCCTCCGTCGCGACTTCTCGTTCGGCGAAATCGACGTCGGTCACCAGCGCCTGACCGCGACGACGGTCCGCACCATCGCCACCCACGGCGTCACCCAGATCGACTCCAACCGCGAGGTCTACGCCGGACTCTCCCTGTCCAACGTCGCTCTCAAGCCCTCGACCTACGTCTACTACAGTACCGAGCTCCAGCAGTTCACCGTCGAAGTCGCCGGTTCCAAGACCTTTGCCGGCTCCAATGTCGGCCTGACCGGTTGCGACATCATCGTGAAGGGTTACGCCGGTCTTTCCGACGCCTCCACCTCGGTCTACGCCACCAAGAACGCCTACCGTTACCTCGGAGCCTCCCTGGACGTCACCCGTCAGGTCGGCCGTGGTCCGGAACTGGGCGCCGGTGTCAGCTGGGCCCACAACAGCGACCGCCAGCTTCTGACCGCCGGGTCGATCTTCTGGGGTCGGGTCTACGCCAAGTTCATCTTCTGACCTGCCGGCAGGCAGGGTAGGGAAGGGAGGCGCGGCCAAGGCCGCGCCTCCCTTGTTTTTGGGTTATTTGGGGCAGGCCCCCATCGGGGCGCATTCGGGTGTTGACGGAGGGGGGTCCTTTCCCATGTTCCCGCTTTCCCTCTTTATGAAGACCACGCTAGCCAAGAACGTGCAGCTCAAGGACAAGACCTGGTATGTCGTCGACGCCAAGGACCAGGTCCTGGGCCGTGTTGCCGTCAAGATCGCCAATATTCTCCGCGGCCGTCACAAGCCCACCTACACCCCCCACGTCGACACCGGTGACTACGTCATCGTGATCAACGCCGACAAGGTCCGCCTCTCCGGCTCCAAGGAAGAGGACAAGACGTACATGTTCTACACCGGCTGGGTCGGTACCGCCTACCGCCGCACCGCCGCCGCCATGCGCGAGCGTCGCCCTGAGTTCCTGGTCACCCACGCCGTCAAGGGCATGCTCCCCAAGAACCGCCTCGCCAACGCCATGCTCCTGAAGCTGCGCGTCTACGCCGGCGACAAGCATGACCACGCCGCCTCCAACCCGATCCCGTTCAAGGGTTAATCGACCGATTCTTTCGCAATGAGCGCCAAGTCCTCCGCCATCCTCGCCGTCGGCCGTCGTAAGACCGCCTCGGCCCGCATCCGCCTTTCCCGCGGTACCGGTGTCATCGTCGTCAACGGCAAGCCCGTCGAAGAGTACCTCTACACCGAGGCCCTGGTGAAGTCCGCCACCCTCCCGATCACGACCGCCGGCCTCGACGGCCAGCTCGACGTCGTCGTCCGCGTCATCGGCGGCGGCCCCAACGGCCAGGCTGGTGCCATCTCCCATGGTCTCGCCCGCGCGATCCAGAAGATGGACGCCACCCTCCGCGCCCCTCTGAAGAAAGAAGGTCTCCTTACCCGCGACGGTCGTATGCGCGAACGTAAGAAGCCCGGCCGCCCCGGCGCCCGCAAGCGCTTCCAGTTCTCCAAGCGTTAATCCGCGAAGGGACAGGAAACCTCGAAGGCCCCGGCACCCCGGGGCCTTTTTGTTGCCCATTCCGCCCAGTCCAGCCATCAGTTCGTCATTCCCATCCACCAAACTCTCAAGCCATGTCCCATCACCTGACCAAGGTCGGCATCGTCGGCGCCTCCGGGTACACCGGGGAGGAGCTCGTCCGCGTCCTGGCCCGCCACCCGCGGGTCAGACTCGCCGCCGTCTGCTCGCGTACCTTGGCCGGGAAGTCCGTGGCCGATGAGATTCCGCGTCTCCGGGGCGTCGTCGATCCGGCGCTGGTCTTCTCCGCCTCCTCGCCCGAGGAATGCGCGAAGTCCGACGTGGACGTCTGGTTCCTGGCGCTGCCGCATGGCGTCGCCGCCGAATACGCCGCGCCGCTCGTCGCCGCCGGCAAGCGCGTGCTCGACCTGTCCGCCGACTTCCGTCTCCGCGACCTCGCGCTCTACAAAAAGTATTACGGCCATGACCATCCCGCGCCGGCGCTCGCCGCGCAGGCCCGTTATGTGATTCCGGAACTCCAGACCGACGACGCGTGGAAGTCCGCGAAGCTCATCGCCTGCCCGGGCTGCTACCCGACCAGCATCCAGGTGCCGCTCGTGCCGCTGCTGCGCGCCGGGCTGCTCAAGCCCGAGCCGGGCCGCCTGATCATCAACTCCTACAGCGGCGTCTCCGGCGCCGGCAAGAAGGCCGACGTCGCCTTCCTGTTCTCCGAGCGCGACAGCTCGATCAAGGCCTACGGCATCCCCGGTCACCGGCACATCGCCGAGATCGAGGAGCAGTTCGGCGCGGCCGCCGGCCAGCCGGTCGTCGTGCAGTTCAATCCGCACCTCGCCCCGATGCACCGCGGCATCGCCTCGACCATCGTCGTGCCCGCCCCGGGCGTCACCGTCGCCCAAGTCGAAGCCGCCTGGCAGCAGGCCTATGCCGGCCGTCCGTTCGTGACTTTGCTCAAGTCGGGCGAGTTCCCCGACACCGCCCACGTCGCCAATACCAACCGGGTCGCCTGCTCCGTCGTCGCCGACGCGCGTACCGGCAACCTCATCATCACCTCGGTGATCGATAACCTGCTCAAGGGCGCCGGCGGCCAGGCGGTCCAGAACCTCAACCTGATGATGGGTTGGGACGAGGCCGAAGGCCTGCGCTGATCTTTCTCCATGTCCATCGAGTTCACCAATGATTCGCCGGGCGTCTCTGACGTGCCCGGCTTCCGCGTCGGCGCCGCCGGCTGCGACATCCGTAACAAGTCGACCGACCGTCTCGACCTGACGCTCGTCGTCGCTGACCGTCCGTGCGCCGCCGCCGGCGTCTTCACGACCAACGACGTGAAGGCCGCCCCGGTGCGTTTCTGCCAGCAGGTGCTCGCCGTCTCCGCGGACAAGATCCGCGGCATCGTCGGCAATAGCGGCAACGCCAACGCTTGCACCGCCGCCCAAGGCGACGCCGACGCCGCCGCGATGGCCAAGCTCTCCGCCGCCGCCGTGGGCGCTCCTTCCGACGCCTTCCTCGTCTGCTCGACGGGTCGTATCGGTGAGCTGCTCCCGATGGCCAAGGTCGCCGAAGGCATCAAGGTCTCGGCCTCCCGTCTTTCGCGCGACGCCGCCGAAGGCGTGCGTTCCGCCAACGCCATCCTCACTTCCGACACCCGCCCGAAGTCCGTCACCGCGCGCTTCGTCTGGGAGGGTAAGACCGTGACCATCGCCGGCATCGCCAAGGGCGCCGGCATGATCGAGCCTAACATGGCCACCATGCTCGCGTTCGTCTGCACCGACGCCGCCGCTTCGCCGGCCGAGCTCAAAGCCGCGCTCAAGGCTTCCTCCGACCAGTCCTTCAACTGCGTCAGCGTCGACGGCGACATGTCCACCAACGACACCGTGCTGCTCCTCGCCTCCGGCGTCTCCGGCGTCTCCGTGGGCGCATCCGCCCCGGCCGCGCTCCGCGCGCTCTTCCAGGAAGCGCTCGACAAGGTCTGCTTCGCCCTGGCGGAGAAGATCGTGGGCGACGGCGAGAAGATCACCAAGGTCGTGGCCGTGGAGATCGAAGGCGCCCGCACCCGCGCCGACGCCGAGAAGATCGCCCGCGCGATCGGCAACTCCCTCCTGGTGAAGTCCTCCTGGTATGGCGAGGATCCGAACTGGGGCCGCCTGGCCGACGCCGCCGGCTACGCCCGCACGGGCTTGGATGAGTCCAAGCTGGATATCTACTACGACGACGTCCCGGCCGTCCTCGGCGGCAAGCCCTTGCCCGAGAACAAGCCCCGGTGGAAGCAGGTCGTGAAGGCCGCCCGCTTCGCCGTCCGCCTGAAGCTCAACCTCGGTGACGCCAAGTTCCGGCTCCTCGCCGCGGACCTCACCGACGGCTACGTGAACTACAACAAGAGCGAGTGAGGTTTTCCGTTTACTCCCCGTCCGCAGTCCTGACACTCCGTCCCGCAAGATGAGCATTCCCGCCGCCCAGAAAGCCGAGGTCCTTCACGAGGCGCTTCCTTACATCCATAAGTTCCGTGGCTCCACCTTCGTGGTGAAGTACGGCGGTAGCTTCATGGACGATCCGAACCCGGAAGGCCGCGACCGCGTGGCCACCGACATCGCCTTCCTGGCCGCCGTCGGCATCCAGGTCGTCGTCGTGCACGGCGGCGGCAAGGCCATCACCCGCGCCATGGACAAGGCCGGCATCAAGTCCGAGTTCCGCGGCGGCATGCGCGTCACCGACGCCGCCACCGTCAAGATCGTCGAGGAGACCCTCAACAACGAGATCAACGGACAGATCTGCGAATCCCTGAAGGCCCGCGGCGCCAACCCGCTCGGCATGCCGGGCAACCACGTGAACCTCTGCGAGAAGCTCTACGGCACGGACGAGAAGGGCCAGCCCGTCGACATCGGTTTCGTCGGCGACATCAAGTTCGTGAAGACGAAGCTCATCAAGAAGGCCCTCGCCGACGGTCACCTGCCGGTCGTCTCGCCCATCGCCCTCGACGCCGACGACCAGGCATACAACACCAACGCCGACGTCGCCGCCGCGGCCGTCGCCAACTCCCTCCGTGCCCGCCGCCTCATCTTCATGAGCGACGTCCCCGGCCTGCTGGCCGACCCGAAGAATCCCGACTCCCTCATCACCACGCTCAAGGTGAGCGAGGTCGACGAGCTCAAGCGCAAGGGCGTGATCGCCGGCGGGATGATCCCGAAGGTCGACAGCGCCGTGAAGGCCCTGAAGGAAGGCGTCCGCCGCGTGCACTTCATCGACGGCCGCGTCCCGCACGCGCTCCTGCTCGAAGTCTTCACCGACAAGGGCATCGGCACCGAAATCGTCCACGGTTGATGAACGGCCCGTCCGCAGATCCCACCGCCGCGAACTACGCGGCCAACGTCGCCCACAATTACGGCGCCCCGCCCGTCACGCTCGTGAAGGGGCAGGGGACGCTCGTCTGGGACGCCGCCGGCAAGCGCTACCTCGACTTCGCCTCGGGCATCGCGGTCAACGCCGTCGGTCACGCCCACCCGCACTGGGTCAAGCGCCTCACCGAACAGGCCGGCAAGCTCGTCCACGTCAGCAACCTCTACCGGAACGAACCACAGGGCGAACTGGCCCACGCTCTTTCGCTCCGTTGCGGTCCCGGTCGCGTCATCTTCTGCAACAGCGGCGCCGAAGCCAACGAAGGCCTGCTCAAGCTCGCCCGTCTCCACGGGCAGCGTAAGTCCGGCACGGAAGGCGCGTGCATCGGCGTCGTCGTGGCCGAGAAGGCTTTCCACGGCCGCACTTTCGGCGGCATGTCCGCCACGCCCCAGGAGAAGATCCAGAAGGGTTTCCGTCCGTTGTTGTCCGGCTTCACCGCCGTCCCGCTCAACGACCTCGCCGCCTGGGACAAGGCCATCGACGCCCAGACCACCGCCGCCGTGCTGATCGAATCAATCCAGGGCGAAGGCGGCGTGAACCCCGCCACCCCGGAGTTCCTCCGCGGCGTCGAGAAGATCTGCCGCGAGCGTAACGTCCTGTTCATGATCGACGAGATCCAGTGCGGCATCGGCCGGACCGGTAAGTTCTTCGCTTACGAGCACGCGGGCGTGAAGCCCGATGCGATCGCCATGGCCAAGGGCCTCGGCGGCGGTTTCCCCATCGGCGCGATCTGGATGGCCCCTCCGCACGACGACCTTTTCCAGGCCGGTTCGCACGGCACCACGTTCGGTGGCGGCCCCCTCGCGGCCACCGCTGGTCTGGCCGTGCTCGAGATCCTCGAGTCCGAACAGCTCGTCGCCAAGGTCGCCGAGCGTTCCGTCGCCTGGCATGCCTCGCTCCGTGAGCTCGTCGCCCTCCGCCCTGACCTCGTCAAGGAAGTGCGCGGCGCGGGTTACATGGTCGGCGTCATCCTGCATGTCGACCCGCTCCCGGTCGTCGCGGCCCTCCGCGAGGCCGGCATCCTCACCGCGCCGGCCGGCGGCGTGGCGGTACGCCTGCTGCCTCCGCTGAACGCCTCGCCGGCCGAACTGGCCGAGGCCGTGGCGATCCTGCGTCAGGTCCTAGGCGGTTGGAAGGCCGCCTGAGCGGTTTCTCGCCCCTATTTTCCGCTGTCCAAACGGTTCGGCAGGGCTATGTTCGAACGCTTTCCGAGATGCGTCATTTCCTGAAGGAGACCGACCTGAGCCCAGCCGAAACGGCCCAGGTCTTCGCCGCCGCCGCGGCCCTCAAGGCCGCCCGCGGTCAGTCCGCCGGCGCCGCCCTCGCGCACCAGTCCTGGGGCCTGATGTTCTTCAAGAAGAGCACCCGTACCCGCGTCTCCTTCCAGGTCGGCGTCCATGAGCTCGGCGGCCTGCCGGTGATGCTCAACGCCGACGACCTGCAGATCTCCCGCGGCGAGACCGTCGCCGACACCGCGCGCGTCCTTTCCCGTTACCTTCACGGTATGGTCATCCGCTGCCACGAACACAGCCTGCTCGAGGAGTTCGCCCGCTGCGGCACGATGCCGGTCGTCAACGCGCTGTCCGACTTCCTGCATCCGTGCCAGTTCATGACGGACATGTTCACGCTCGCCGAACGCTACGCGCCCGGCCGTCCGGAACAATACGCCGCTTCGCTGAAGGGCAAGAAGGTCGCCTTCCTCGGCGACACCGCCTGCAACATGGCGAACTCGTTCGTGCTCGGCGGCGCCGCCCTCGGCGTCGAGGTCGCGCTCGCCGGACCCGCCGGTTATGAGCCCGGCGCCGAGGTCCGCGCCCAGCTGAAGAAGGACGGCCTCGCCGAGTCCTTCACCTTCTCGACCGATCCCGCCGCCGCCGTCAAGGGCGCCGACATGGTCTACACCGACGTCTGGGTGAGCATGGGCATGGAAGCCGAGAAGGCCGAGCGCCTCCGCACCATGCAGCCTTACCAGGTCAACGCGAAGCTGATGTCCTTGGCCAAGCCCTCGGCCTATTTCATGCACTGCCTCCCGGCCCACCCCGGCGAGGAAGTCTCGGCCGAAGTGCTCGAGAGCAAGCAGAGCATCATCTTCGACCAAGCCGAGAACCGTCTGCACGTGCAGAAGGCCATCCTCGCGCACCTCGCCGCCCACCGCGGCTGATTTTCCCATACCACTACCATGAGCAAGAAGAAGAAAATCGTCCTGGCCTACTCCGGCGGCCTCGACACCTCCGTCCTCCTTTCCTGGATCAAGGACAAGCATGACGCCGAGATGATCGCGTTCTGCGCCGACATCGGCCAGGAAGACGAACTCAAGGGCCTCAAGCAGAAGGCCATGAAGACGGGCGCTTCCAAGCTCTACGTCGACGACCTCCAGGCCGAGTTCGCCCGCGACTTCATCTTCCCGATGATGCAGGCCAGCGCCATCTACGAAGGCCAGTACTACCTCGGCACCTCCATCGCGCG
>RDYO01000104.1 GCA_004293385.1 Verrucomicrobiota bacterium | reverse complement strand
CGTGATGGCGCAGGCCTTCGGCGTCCCGGCCTTCCCGGTCGACACCCATATTCATCGTCTGGCGAAGCGCTGGAAGCTCAGCCCGGGCAAGTCCGTCGAGCAGGTCGAGAAGGACCTCAAGCGTCTCTTCCCCGAGGGCAGCTGGAACCAGCTGCACCTGCGGATCATCTTCTACGGTCGCGAGCACTGCACCGCGCGCGGCTGCGATGGCAAGACGTGCGGGATTTGCGGGGCGCTAGCGAAGAAATAGAGGACTGAATGGATCGCTGAATGGAGGACTGCGTTGAGGACTGAACAGATTAAAATACAAAAGATATGGGGGCGAGTGGTTCGCATCCATTCAGCCCTCCATGCAGTCCTCAACGCTGCCCTCCATTCAGTCCTCCGCGTTTACGCTTTCACCAACGCTTCATGCTTCGCCCTGAACTCGTCGCTCCAGGCGGCAGGCTGATGGGTCGTGCCGTCCATGCGGCAGACGGTGCGGGAGGCCTTGGCGTGCAGGACGGAAAGGTCGGCGCTGCGGAACTCGAAGTCGACGGTCAGGCCGGCGGCGCGGACCTTGCGGACGCTCATGATGAGCTTCACTTCGCATTCCGGACGGATGGGCGCGTGGTAGTGCAGGTCGATGTCGCGGACCACGACATACACGTCGGGGGCGACGGCCGGGTCGAGGGTGTCCTTGCCCATCATCGCCACGAACATCGTCTTCTGGGCGCGCTCCATGAGCAGCACGTAGTGCGAGTGATGGAGGATACCGAGGCCGTCGGTCTGGTCGAACCAGGTCTTCATCGTGACGATGAAAGTCTTGTCAGGCTGGAGTCCGTCGGCGGGCATGGGGAGAGGGATGGGGCTAATGTCGGCCGGGGCAAGCGAACCCGTTATTTCGTCCGCAGGGTCGCGGCGAGGCGGTCCAGTTCGGCCCAGGTCTCTACGGCAGGCTTGAGGCCGAGGTCACGGCGGGCGGCGGAGACGTCGTACCAATGGTCCTTGGCGAGTTCGACGGCGACGAAGCGGGTCATGGGCGGTTCGCCCTTGAGGCGGAAGAGCGTCCAGACGCCTTCGAGCAGCGCGCCGAGCCAGTAGGCCGCGCGTTGGCTGATCCGGCGCGTGACGGGCTTTTCGCCGGCGCCGACGAGGAGCCGGTTGATGAACTCCCAGAGCTTCACGGGTTCGCCTTGCGAGAGGAAGTAGGCCTTGCCGTTGGCGCGGCCGGCGAGGAGCGCGTCGAGGGCGCCGAGGTGGGCGTCGGCGGCGGTGTCGACATGCGTGACGTCGACCTGATTCTGGCCGTCGCCGACGATGCGGAGCTTGCCGGCGCGGGCGCGGGCGAGCACGCGCGGGAAGAGGTGCGGATCGCCTGGTCCCCAGATCAGGTGCGGGCGGAGCGCGCAGACCTTGAGCTGTTCCGAGGCTGCCTTGAGCGCGACTTCCTCGGCGATCGCCTTGGTCTCGGCGTAGGCGCACAGCCAGTTGTCGCCGTAGGGCAGGGATTCGTCGGCGCCACGGAAGGCCTCGCCGTTGAAGACGACGCTCGGGGTGCTCGTGTGCACGAGGGCGCGGACGCCGTGCGCCTTGCAGGCGTCGACGACGTGCGAAGTCCCGTCGATGTTGATGCGCAGGTAATCTTCCCAGGCGCCCCAGACGCCCGCCTTGGCGGCCACGTGGAAGACGTAGTCGCAGCCTTGCACGGCGGCGTCGACCGTCGCGCGGTCACCGATGTCGCCGCGGAGGAACTCGATCCGGCCGGTGAGTTCGCCGGTCAGCGGCGTGCGGCCGAGGATGCGGACGCGGTAGCCGCGGGCGAGGCAGCGTCGCACGACCGCCTGGCCGAGGAAGCCGGCGCCGCCGGTGACGAGGACGAGAGGGGTGTTCATCGGGCGAGGCGCTGGGTCCACTCTTTCGCGAGCTGGAGGCGGTGGATCTTGGCGTTGTGACGGACGTCGACCGGCAGGGCGCGTTGGAAGACGATGTGTCGCACGCGGGCGGCCTGCGGGTTGATCTTGGCGAGGTCGCGCAGTTCGGCGATGAAGCGCTCGCGGGCGGCTTCGTTCGCCGGGAATTGTCCTGCGCGGGGCTCGACGACCAGCGCCGGGACTTGCGAGGGGGCGTCGCCGATCCCGATCAGCGCGCAGCGGAAGACCTGCGGGTGCTGGCGGAAGGCGGGCTCGACGGATTCCGTCGGCAGGTCGCCGTCGGCGGTGCGTACCTTTTCCACGCGTCTCCCGAAGAAGGACAGGCGTCCCTCCGCGTCGAGCGAACCCAGGTCGCCCATGCGATGCCAGACGCGGCCGCCGTCGGCGATTTTCGCGGCGCGGGTCGCTTCGGGCAGGCCGTCGTATTCGCGGGTCACGCTCGGACCCGTCGCGATGATCTCGCCGATTTCGCCCGGGGCGCAAGGGGTCGCGTCGCCCAGCGTGCCGATCGCGCCGTCCGTCTCGCGGATCACGCGGATCTCGACGCCGCTGACCGGCCGGCCGACGCTGGTGCCGTGACCGCGGAGGGCCCGCTGGCGGGCTTCACCCAGGAGCTCGTCGGCCGCGATGGTCGTTACCGGCAGGCACTCCGTCGCGCCATAGGGCGTGTGGGTGACGCAGTGAGGTGCGATCACGCGGAGTTTCGCGAGCAGTTCGCCGGAGACCGGGGCTCCGGCGATGAGCAAGCGGCGCAGGTCGGGCAGTTTCAGGCCGCGGGCTTCGCAATGGTCGGCGACTTTGCCCCAGATGGCGGGCGACCCGAAGGAGCAGGTGACCTTTTCCGCCCGGAGCGCCGCCACGAGCGGGGCGGGGTCGGCCGCGAGCGGCTTGGAGGGGTCGAGCAGTGGCGTGACGGTCGTCGTCCCGAGGGCCGGATTGAAGAGCGCGAAGAGCGGCAGCATCGCCATGTCCGTCTCGCCTGGTCGGATATCGTAGGTGGCGCGAACCAGTTCGATCTGCGCGTCGAACATCCCGTGCGTGTAGCAGACGCCCTTGGGGGCGCCGGTGGAGCCGGACGTGAATAGGATTGCTGCGAGCGTGTCGGGGGTCACCTCGGCCAGCGGACGAGGCGCCGCCGGCGTCGTGGCGAGGGCTCGGCGCCAGGCGTAGCCGCCGACGGTCACGCGGGTGCGGAGCGTGCCGAAGGCCGTGAAGGGCAAGCGGCTGAGCAGGGTGGCCGCGCGGACGCCGACGAGCGCCGTCGGGCGGGAGCGACGGACGCAGTCGAGGAAGGCGGACCAACCCATGCCGGGGTCGATCGCGACCGGTACGGCCCCGAGTTTCAGCAGGGCGAACATCCCGACAATCAGGTCGTGCCCGGGGCGGACCGCCAGGAGCACCCGCGTGCCCGCCGTGATGCCGGCCTGGGTGAGATGCGTAGCGGCCGTGTCGCTCTCTTGGTCGAGCTGACGGAAGGTGCGGACTTCATGCCTGGCTTCGACGGTCGGATGGACTGGGACCGGTGATTTCGTGGCCGGGTCATCCGGACGCTCGGTAGCCGCGATCCGGAGATGGCGGGCGACATTGCTTCCAGGGACGTTCATGGCCTGTAAACGAAGAAGCCCCGAAACCGGGGCTTCTGCAAGGGCTAGTTGCCGGCTTAGTAGTCGGTCAGGGTCACCGCGCCCCAGAAGAGCGTGATGCGGTCGCCGGAGGTGGCGCGACGGCCGGAGAACTCGCTCATGTTGGCACCGACGGTGGCCTTGTCGGAAGGAGCGTAGGAGCCGGATTCGACGGTCACGAGACCGAGGAAGTTGTGGGAGGGCTCAAGCGAGACGTTCTTTCCGTGGTAAGGGGTGTCGTACGTCGTGCAACCGACCATGGCGGCGGAAGCGATCAAGGTAGCAAGGGCGAGCTGCTTCATAATGGGGTGAGTTGGGATGATTGGCAGGGGGTCGGGGGCTGACAAGTCAGAACCATTCACGATGCGGCCCAGTTACGCCAGAGGGTGACCAGCTCGGGGCCGCGGAAGAACCAGATCGCCCCGGCCACGGCCATGCTGGGCACGAAAGGCACGACTCCGGCGTATTCTTCCCCCTTTAATTTGGTTTGGATGAGTCCCGGCAGGACGGTGATGACCCCGACGACAGACCCCCCGAAAAGGCAGAAAACCGCCCCTTGCCAGCCGCAGAAGGCCCCGACGCCGGCGCAAAGGATGATGTCGGCCTCGCCCATGGCCTCGCGGCCGGCCAGGACGGTCCCGATCGTCCGGATCCACCAGACCAGGGCGGTGCCGGCGGCGACTCCCAGCAAGGCGTCCATCAGCGCCCGGAAACGGTTCACGGCCTCGATGGCGTGGGCGGTCTCGCCGTGGATCGAGGGCACGAGCATGGCGGCGACCAGGCCGGTGCCGACTAGGGCGAAGTTCGGAGCGTCGGGCACCGTCATGTCATCGAGGTCGCAACCCGAGAGGACGACGAGCAAAGGAAGGAAGACGCAGGCGACGGCGGCCTTGCCCGGCGGCAGGAAGGACCATGCGGCGACGAAGAGCAGGGCGGTGATCAGTTCGACGAGCGGATAACGGACCGAGATGCCCGCTCCGCAGCACTTCGCGCGACCGCGGAGGGTGAGCCAGCCGAAGAGCGGGATGTTATACCAGAAAGGGATCGGCTGACCGCAGGCGCAATGCGAGCCCGGGGTGACGATCGATTCGCCCTTGGGCAGACGATGGATGCAGACGTTGAGGAAACTGCCGACGCAGGCGCCGAAGGCGCCGGCGGTCAGCGCGGCGAACCCGGGATGCAGCTGGGCGAAGTTCCGGAGGTCGGCGAGCGTCATGGTCAGAGGGCGGATTCACCGAGCGCGGCGCGCATCGGGGCGTCAGGCGGCAGCATGCCGTTCCAGCGTCGGAAGGCGAGCGCTCCCTGCCAGCGGAGCATCGAACGTCCGTCGCAGCCGGCGACCCCGCGTTCACGGGCATCCTGGAGCAGGCGGGAGGGGGCGGCGCCGTAGGTCGTATCGAAGACGAACTGGCCGACGGCGAGGAGCTCGGCCGGAAACGGGGAGGCGTCGGTCGGCTTGAGGCCGAGCGTCGTGCAGTTGACGATCACCGCGTCGGGCGCGGCCTTGATCTCCGCGAGCCCCGCGGCCCGCACGCGCGGGTCGGCGAGCGTGGCGGCCAGGTCGGCCGCCTTGGCGACGTCGCGATTGTGGAGGCTGAGCGAAGCGCAGCCATCGTCGAGGCAGGCGGCGGCGACGGCGCGGGCGGCGCCACCGGAGCCGAGCAGGATCACCGGTCGGCCTTGGGTCGTGCCGCCGGTGCGTTCGCGCAGCGCTTCCATGAAGCCTTGGCCGTCCGTGGTGTGGCCGGCCCAGCCGGTCGGCGTGCGCACGAGCGTGTTCACCGATTCGGCGCGTCGGGCCTCGGGCGAGAGCGTCGCGACGAGCGTCAGCGCCTGGATCTTGTGCGGGACGGTGAGGTTCACGCCGGCGAAGCCTTGGGCGTGCAGGAGCGTCAGCGCTTCCGGCAGTTCCTCGGCGGTGATGTGCAGGCGATGGTAACGCACGCCCGCGAGGCGCGGGTGCGTCGGGAGCAGCATCGCCAGCGCGGCGTTGTGCATCGCCGGGCTGAGCGAGTGGGCGATCGGGTCGCCGAGCACGCCGAGCTGGCCGGGCGCGAAGGTGGCCGTCCGCAGGGCGGCCAGCGTGAGGGTGTCAGGCGCGCTCATCGGTCTGTTCCAGGGCGTGGACGAAGGTGAGGAAGAGGCGGCTGCTGCGGTCGTCGCCTTGTGCTTCGAACTGCGAGACGAGGTTGCGGCAGCAGCGCGCGAGCGTCTGGTGGGTGGTCACGGGCCGGAGGAACGCCTCGTCGGCGGGCAGCTGATTGTCGAGGAGCAGGAGCTGCACTTCCGCGCGGGTGCGGAAGGCGCCGCCTTCGTAGCAGTCCAGATAGAGCGGTTCGCGTCCGCGGAAGATTCCGACCATGAAGCGGCCGGGGAGGCCGACCGGTTCGACGGGCAGTCCAAGACGGCGGGCGACGAGCAGGAAGATCAGGCAGAGCGAGATCGGGATGCCGCGACGGCTGCGGATCACCCGGGAGAGCAGGGAGGAGGCCGGGATGGCGAAGCTTTCCTGGGCGCCGCGGTAGCCTTCTTCGCCGAAGATTACGCGGCAAAGCAGGCGGCACTTCCCGCGGACGTCGAGCGGCTCGGCGATGAGCTCGCGGGTCCGTTCGGCCAACCGGTCAAGTTCGGCGGAGTAGGCGTCGTCCGCCAGCGAGGGGTCGGTGGCACGTTCGAGCAGGAGGCAAGCTTCTTCGAGGTCGCAATGCGCGTCCCGGATGTGCGCGAGGAAGGAGTGGGCGGCGGCTTCCGGGGTGCGGAGGTCGGTGAGCAGCAGGCGGGCGTGGGCGGCCAGGCTCTCGTCCTTGGTCAGGCCTTCCAGCCAGAGCACGCCCGGCAGGCCCGCCGCCTTCAGCTTGGCGAGCACGGCTTGGCGGACGACCGGTGAAGGGTCGTCGAGGAGGCGCTCCAAGGTCGCCAGCTCCGCGTCGTGCGTCATGGCGGTTTTCTACCTTCGGCTCGATGCTTTGGGCAACAAGGGAGTCCGCCCGCCGAGGTCTTTTCTCGGTTGACGAACCCCGCGTCAGCCCAGCGACAACTCGTCGCCCCTGGGGACGCATTGTCGCTCGGCTGTCTCTCCGGATCCTCGGTACGGGCCCTTTTACGCCCTTTAGTCGCGCCGCCGGTTTGGAACGGACGGTGCATATCCGATGGCATGTCTACTCCTTACGGCAACCTGACCGAAAAGACCTCCGAAGCCCTCCAGCAGGCGCAGAGCGAGGCGATGCAGCGTCGCAATCCGGCGCTCGAACCCGCGCACCTGCTCCACGGACTGCTCACGCAGGAAGGCGGCGTGACTTCCTCGCTCTTCCGTCGCGCGGGCAAGGATGAGGCCGCCCTCGCCACGGCCGTCGCCGGCCAGCTCGCCCGCCTGCCCAAGCTCGCGCAGGCCGCGGGCCAGCCCGGGCTTTCTTCGGAGACCCACGCGCTCTTGCTCAAGGCCAAGGACGAAGCCGAGACGATGAAGGACGATTTCGTGTCGGCCGAACACGTGCTGCTCGCGCTTGCCGAGACGCCTTCGCTCCGTCCGTCCTTCGCCGCGGTCGGGTTCGACCGCAAGGCGATCCTCGCCGCGCTCCAGGCCGTGCGCGGTTCCCAGCGCGTGACCTCGGCCAACCCTGAGGCCACCTACGAAGCCCTTTCCAAGTACGGCCAGGATCTCACCGCCCGCGCCCGCACGGGCAAGATGGATCCCGTCATCGGCCGCGACGAAGAGATCCGCCGGGTCATCCGCATCCTTTCCCGCCGCACCAAGAACAACCCCGTGCTCATCGGCGAGCCCGGCGTCGGCAAGACCGCCGTCGTCGAAGGCCTCGCCCAGCGGATCGTCAACGGCGACGTCCCGGAGAGCCTCCGCGACAAGACGGTGTTCTCCCTGGACATGGGCTCGCTCATCGCCGGCGCGAAGTACCGCGGCGAGTTCGAAGAACGCCTCAAGGCCGTGCTCAACGAGGTGAAGTCCGCCGAGGGCGGCATCCTGCTCTTCATCGACGAGATGCACACGCTCGTCGGGGCCGGCAAGGCCGACGGCGCGATGGACGCCGCCAATCTCCTCAAGCCGATGCTGGCCCGCGGCGAGCTGCACTGCATCGGCGCCACGACGCTCAAGGAATTCCGCGAGCACGTGGAGAAGGACCCCGCGCTCGAGCGTCGTTTCCAGCAGGTCCTGGTCGAGCCCCCCAGCGTGCCCGATACGGTCTCGATCCTCCGTGGCCTCAAGGAACGCTTCGAGGTCCACCACGGCGTGCGCATCGAGGACGCCGCTCTCGTCGAGGCGGCCACGCTGTCCGACCGCTACATCACCGCGCGCTTCCTGCCGGACAAGGCCATCGACCTCATCGACGAGGCCTGCGCGCAGATCCGCACCGAGATCGACAGCGTGCCCCAGGAGCTCGACGCGCTCAATCGCCGCGTGCTCCAGCTCGAGGTCGAGGAATCTGCCTTGAAGAACGAGAAGGACGAAGCCTCCAAGGCCCGGCTCGCCGTGC
>RDYO01000147.1 GCA_004293385.1 Verrucomicrobiota bacterium | reverse complement strand
CCACCGTCGCGGCGGAGAGGGTCTCGACCCGTCCCGCCTTGGTGTTCAGGACGTGCAGGCCGAGCACGCGATCCTCGTTGGCTCCGACCGAGCAGTGACCCAGCTTGGCGCGCGTGATCAGGTCGATCGCGAGGTGGTGTTCCAGCATCTTCACCTTGGGCGAACGGGCGATCGCGCGGAGAAGGGCGGACTCGATGGCGCGTCCGGTCATGTCGCGCGCGTGCAGGATGCGTCGCTTGGAGTGGCCGCCTTCGCGGCCGAGGTCAGGCCTGCCGTCGGCGCCGTTCTCGAACTGCACGCCCCAGGCGATGAGTTCGGCGACCCGGGCCGGGCCCGCTTCGATGATGTGGCGGACCGCTGCGAGGTCGCAGAGTCCGTCTCCGGCGGTGAGCGTGTCCTGGACGTGGCTGGCGAAGTTGTCGGTCTGATCGGTCACGCAGGCGATGCCGCCTTGGGCCCAGTTCGTATTCGATTCGGAACTGGTCTTCTTCGTCACGATGGCGACGGCATGTCCGCGTTCGGCTAGGTTGAGCGCAAAACTCAGCCCCCCGATGCCGCTGCCGACGATGATTGCCTCGAAATGAGTCGCCATTGAGGGTTTAACCTAGGCTTAGGGTGGGGCTGAACAAGCGGATTTGACTGTCCACAGGGGAGTCCGTAGCCCTGTTTTCGTGGAATTATTCGTCATATTGGCCTGCTGGGTGACCATCGGTGTTTTCGAACTCTCGGAAATGGCGCTGGTGTCCTCCAACCGCCGTCGCCTGACCCGTCTGGCCGAAGATGGCAGCAAGGGCGCCAAGGCGGCGCTAGAGCTCCTGGCGAACCCTTCTAAGTTTCTTTCGACCGTCCAGGTCGGCCTGACGTTCGGTAGCATCATCGCCGCCACCTTCGGCGGGGCGCCCATCGCGGCCGCCCTGCAGCCTCACCTCGAGGCCAGTTCGATCAGCTGGCTGCACGATAACGCCGCCAACCTCTCCCGGATGGGCGTCTCCTTCGTGATCGGTTCCCTCACGATCATCTGCGCGGAGATCGTCCCCAAGCGTCTCGGCCTATCGGACCCCGAGGGATTGGCGGTCATGCTCTCCCGGCCGATGATGCTGGTCTCCTTGCTGGCTTCTCCGCTGGTGAGCACGCTGGGCTTTTTCGCTGACATCATCCTGCGTCTCTTCGGTCGGAAGCGTACGCCCGAGGACACGATGTCCGAAGATGAGCTGCGCATGATGGTCGACCAGGGCATGGCTTCCGGCGTCCTGCATGCCGCCGAGCATCGCATGGTGCACGGCGCCTTGTCGCTGGACCTCATCACCGCGGAGCGACTGATGACTCCCAGCAACCGCGTCGTCTGGCTCAATCTGGATGACTCCGACGAGGTGAACTGGCGCAAGGTCGTCGCTTCCGGCCACACTTGGTTCCCGGTCTTCCGTGGCTCGCCGGACCGTCCGCTCGGCGTGGTCTCCGTGAAGCGCCTCTGGGCGAATCTTTCCTTGGCCGGCAGCGCTTCCATCAAGGACCTGCTGACCGAGCCGCCGACCGTCCCGCCGCAGTGCACCGGCACGCAGTTGCTCGAGAAGTTCCGGAAGGATAAGATCCATATCGCCCTCGTGACCGACGAGTTCGGACGGGTCCGGGGCGTGGTCTCGCTGAATGACGTCCTGGAATCCGTCGTCGGCGAACTGCCGAACGAAGGTTCGCCCGTCGCTCAGCCGAAGCCGATCCGTCGCCGCGAAGACGGCAGCTGGGTCGTCGACGCCATC
>RDYO01000103.1 GCA_004293385.1 Verrucomicrobiota bacterium | reverse complement strand
GATGGAGGATTCGCGGCGCAGCTCGCCGGTGCGACCGTGCACCAGGGCGCAGCGCAACGTACCGGCGTCGAGACGGACGGCGAGGCGGTCCGAGAAACCAAGCAGCAGGCAACGCCGGACGGCGGCAGGATCGGCGATCCGGTCGCTGACCGGAAGCCCCTGCCCTTCGGCGAGACGCAGGAACTGGCGGGCGGCCTGGTCGGCCTGTCGCGCCGCCTGTCCATGCACGCCGAAGCGGTCGCAGGCGTCGGGGTCGAACTTCATCTCGACCGCGCGCTGCAGGAGCGCCAGCCGCGGGAAGAAATCGGAGCCGTCTTCCTGTTCGACGGAGTCGCGGGCGTTTTCGGTACGGTCATCGACCTTGCGGAAAAGGATGTCACGTCCTTGGGCGAGCCCGGCGATCCGGCACACCTCGTAGACGCAATCGAGGTCGCCCGCCGCGAGGAGCATTCGCGCGTAACGCGGGTGGGCCGGGAAGACCGACATCCGTCGGCCGAGATTCGTGAGTTTGCCTTGGGCGTCGACGGCGCCGAGGTCGGCGAGGACGGTGAGCGCGCGCTGCAGGGCCTTTTCGTCTGGCTTCTCATACCAAGGGAAAGTCGCGGCTTCACCCCAGCCGGACGAGAGCAGCAACAGGATCGTCTCCGAGAGGTCGACGCGCTTGATCTCCGGGACTTCACGCAGCGGACGGGCTTCGTGGTCGGTCTGCGACCAGAGACGGATGCAACGTCCCGGCCCGGTACGACCGGCGCGGCCGGCGCGTTGTTCGGCGGACGCCTGTGAGACGGGTTCGACCAGCAAGGTGTCGATACCGCGGTGCGGGTCGAAGCGGGCGATGCGGGCCAGGCCGGCGTCGACCACCGCGCGGACGCCCGGGATGGTAAGGGAAGTCTCAGCGACGTTGGTCGCGACGATCACCTTGCGGCCAGGGCTCGGCTTGACGGCCCGGTCCTGTTCTTCGGGAGGTAGTTCGCCGTAGAGCGGCAGAATATCGACGCCCCCGGACTCAGGCAGGTTACGCACCGCCCCGATCGTCCGCATGATTTCGTAAGATCCAGGCATGAAGACGAGCACGTCGCCTTCGCTTTCCTCGCGCAGCACGCGGCGGACCTGTTCGGCCGCGGCGTCCCAGATCGGCCGGGTGGAGTTGCGCGGCAGGTGCGTGTATTCGACCTGCACCGGATAGGCGCGGCCGTCGGCGGCCAAGGTCTCGGCCGAGCCGAGCCACTTCGCCACGCCCTCGGTATCGAGGGTCGCGGACATCGCCATGATCAGCAGGTCGGGACGATGCGTCTCCTGCAGACGACGTGCGAGCGCTAGGGCTACGTCGGAGTGCAGGTTGCGCTCGTGGAATTCGTCGAACACCACCGCGCCGACTCCCTTGAGTTCCGGGTCGGAAGCCATCTGCCGGAGCAGCAAGGCCTCGGTCACGAACTTGATGCGTGTCTGGGCGGACTCGACGCGCTCGAAACGGATCTGGTAACCCACCTCGCCGCCGAGTTTCACGCCGCGCTCCTGCGCGATGCGCGCGGCGAGGAGGCGGGCCGCGATGCGGCGGGGCTGCAGGACGACGATCTGGCCTTGGACCAAGTTCAGGTCCAAGAGCATCTGCGGGATACGGGTCGACTTGCCCGAGCCCGTGGGCGCACGCAGCACCAGACGGCGCACGCGGCCGCAGGCGGCGACCAGGTCGGCCTGCAGTGCGTCGATGGGCAAGGGCTGCTTCATGTGACGTCGAGAGGGATGAGGCGGGCGCTCGCCCTGCCCTGTCGCACCGTAATCCGTGCCACCGTCACGGGAAGGTTAAAGCGTCGCGGGCCGGCGCTGCCCGGGTTGAGACGGAGTACGGCCCCATCCTGTTCGAGCTTCGGGACGTGCGTATGTCCCGTGATGACGACGTCCGGGCGGAAGGCGGCTTCGTCGACAGGCAGGTGACCGTGATGGACGAGGACACGGAGGCCGGCGACGACCTGCAGTGAGGTCAGGGGCAACGTATCGTCGTCGTCACAGTTACCCGCGACCGCATGGCAGGGCGCGAGCTCGGCGAGCTGCGGGACGATCAGCGGACCGCAGACATCGCCGGCATGGAAGATCACGTCGCATCCTTCGAGCGCGAGGATGGCCTCGGCGCGCAGACGGCCATGCGTGTCGGAGATGACGCCGATCTCGAACGACGGCTCCACGGTCAGAGCGGGCGGCGCAGCTTACCGGCCGGGATCGGCCGCAGGGCCGTGAAGTCGGCGCCGATGGTGGACTTGAGCTTATCCTTCAGGCCGGGCGGCAGCGACTCGACCGCCTCGATGAATTCCTTGTCGCCCGGGAAGGCGGTCTTGCCGACCTCGGCGACCGGGAGACTGGCGAGGGCGGATTCAGGGAAGACGAAGTCGGCGCGTCGATCGGAACTCGCGGCTTCGGCCTCGGCGGACTCAACGTCGAGCGGCGGAAGGGAATCCTCGAGATTACCGGAGTCCTCGACCGGGACGTCGACGAAACGGGAAGGCGTGGCCACGAACTTAGCGGGCGCATCTTCCGCTTGGACGGCGGGCGCGACCGCTTCGGCGACGGCCTCAGGGGCCGCCGGCGTGGTCCTTATTTTTTTTTTGGCCGGGCTCCCGAGGGAGACCAGCTGCGGCGGCGGCGATGTCTTTGATGAGCAGGTCTATCGACCGGGACCTACTTTGCTCGATCGCCTTGAGGAGCGTCACCTCGAAGTTCGCGCGGGGCGAGAGGCCTTGGCGGATGCCGTTCTCCCCTTCTTGGAGACACTCGAGGAGGCGGACCAGCTGTTCGGTCGCCAGCGGCGCACCGAGCTGGGCGGAGGTCCCGCCGGAGCGGACGGAATCAAGGGTCGCCGCGCGCACGCGGACCTGGAGGTCGGCGAGCACGCGCAGCAGGTCGCGACCTTCGGCGTGGAAGGCATCGCAGAGGGCGAGGACCTTCTTGCCGTCGCCCGTGGAAATACCTTGGCAGAGGTCGGTGACCTGCTGGGCCGAAGCGAGACCGTAGATGGAAAGCACGTCGGCTTCCGTGATCTGCTTGCCGGAGAAAGAGATGACCTGGTCCAGGATGGACTGGGAGTCGCGCATACCGCCGGCGGCGAGGCGGGCGATGGCCGTGAGGGCGTGCTGATCGGCGGTCACGCCGTCGGCCTTGACGATGCGGGCGAGCTGGGCGGCGATGACTTCCTCGGAGATCGGATGGAACTCCAGTCGCTGACAGCGGGAAGTGATGGTCGGCAGGACCTTGTCGGCCTCGGTCGTGGCGAGGATGAACTTCACCCAAGGCGGCGGCTCTTCGAGGGTCTTAAGCAGCGCGTTGAAGGCGTCCTTCGTGAGCTGGTGGACTTCGTCGATGATGAAGACCTTGAACGGGCAGCTCGTCGGGGAGAACTGGCACTCATCGCGGATCTTCTTGGCGTCCTCGATGGAGCGGTTGGAGGCGGCGTCGATCTCGACGACGTCGAGGCAGTTGCCCTGTTCGATCGCAAGGCAGACCGGGTCGTCGAGGGAGAAATCAGGCTTCGGGCCGCCGGCGCAGTTCAGGGCCTTGGCCAGGATGCGGGCGGTGGTCGTCTTTCCGGTGCCACGCGGACCGACGAAGAGATAGGCGTGGGCCATGCGCTTCGTTTCGAGCGCGTTGCGGAGCGTCTTGACGATATGCTCCTGCCCGACGAGCTCGTCGAAGCGGCGGGGACGCCAGCGGCGCGCGATGACCTGGAAGCCGGGTGCAGACACTGGCGTCTAGGTAAGGTCGGGCCGAAGGGGTGTCAACGGGGCAAACCCCGGCTTATTCCCATTCGATGGTCGCCGGCGGCTTCGACGAGACGTCGTAGACCACGCGATTGATGCCCTTCACCTCGTTGATGATGCGGGTCGAAGCGCGCTGCAGCACGTCGTACGGCAGGCGGGCCCAGTCGGCGGTCATCGCGTCGGAGGAAGTCACCGCGCGCAGGGCGCAGACGTTGTCGTAGGTGCGACCGTCGCCCATGACGCCGACGCTGCGCACCGGCAGGAAGACCGCGAAGGCCTGCCAGACCTTGGCGTATTGGCCGGAGGTGCGGAGCTCGTTGATGAAGATGTCGTCGGCCTTGCGGAGCACCTCGAGGCGTTCCTTGGTGATGTCGCCGCAGACGCGGACGGCCAGGCCGGGGCCCGGGAACGGGTGGCGCCAGACCATGTCGTGGGGGAGGCCGAGGGCTTCGCCGAGGGCGCGGACCTCGTCCTTGAAGAGTTCGCGCAGGGGCTCGAGCAGCTTGAGCTTCATGTGCTTCGGCAGGCCGCCCACGTTGTGGTGGCTCTTGATCGTGGCGGCCGGGCCGCCGTTGGGCGAAAGCGATTCGATGACGTCGGGGTAGAGCGTGCCCTGGGCGAGGAAGTCTACCTTGCCCTTCTTCTTGCGCTGCACTTCGGCGATGGAGCGTTCGAAGACCTTGATGAACTCGTGGCCGATGATCTTGCGCTTGCGCTCGGGGTCGGTGACGCCCTTGAGCTTGCGGAGGAAGACCTCGGAGGCGTCGACGACGCGGAGGTCGACCTTGAACTTGCCGCGGAACATCTTCTCGACCTGGGCGCGCTCGTTGAGGCGCAGCAGGCCGTTGTCGACGAACACGCAGGTGAGCTGCTTGCCGATGGCGCGCTGGATGAGGGCGGCCGCGACGGAGGAATCGACGCCGCCGGAGAGGCCGAGGATGACCTGCGACTTGCCGACCTTCTCGCGGATCTCGCGGACGGCCGTCTCGACGTAGTCGTCCATCTTCCAGGTCGGCTTGCAGCGGCAGATGCGGAAGAGGAAGTTGCGGAGGATGTCGATGCCGCGCTCGGAGTGGGCGACCTCGGGGTGGAACTGGATGCCGTAGAAGCGGCGCTTGGTGTCCTCGATGACGGCGCACTCGGAGTTCTCGGTAGAGGCGACGGCCTTGAAGCCGCGAGGCAGGCGGGTGATCTTGTCGCCGTGGGAGTTCCAGACGCGAAGCGGGGACTTCAGTCCCTGGAGGAGCTGCGAACCCTTGCCGAAGGAAAGGACGCCGTGTCCGTATTCGCGGTGCGAGCTGCTGGCGACGTTGCCGCCGAGCATCTGACCCATGAGCTGCACGCCGTAGCAGATGCCGAGGACGGGGAGACCCATCTCGAAGACGCCCGGGTGCGGGTGAGGCGAACCCTTCGCCTTCACGCTGTCGGGTCCGCCGGAGAGGATGACGCCGACGACGCCATCGGCGCGCAGGGTCTCAGGCGTGACGCCGAAGGGATAGATGCGGGAGTGGACGTTGCATTCACGGACGCGGCGCGCGATGACCTTGGTCAGCTGCGAACCGAAATCGAGGATGGCGATGGACTGGGTGGCCATGATGGGAAAGTGTGAGGGATTCAGAATTTGAGGCGAACATTGTTCCATCCGCAACGGGGGCAGACGGCTTCCTCGCGGCGGCGGGGCCGGACGTAGGTCAGGCTGCAACGGACGCAGGAAAAGGCGGAATTGATGCGACGGTGGTCCGAGAGGAGCACGTCACGGCGATCGTACCACGCCTGCAACCCGAACAGGATGACCGCGGCCAGCCCGGCCAGGAAGGCCAGGAAGGCGCCGAGGTCGACGGGGATCTGCATGGGCGGGAGGTTCGGAAAAGGCGAGACGCGCCAGCCGGGGGGCGGACGCGTCTCGGGTTCAAGCCTGGGCGGGCAGCTTAGGCCTGCGCAGGAGCGGCGGCCGCTTCCTTCTTGGCCTTGGGCTTGCGCGCCGTCTTGGCCTTCGGGGTCATGGCCGGGGACTTGTCGTCCTTGGCCACGAGCTCGATGAGCGCGGTTTCCGCGGCGTCGCCCTTACGAGCGCTGAGCTTGTAGATGCGGGTGTAGCCACCGTTGCGGCCGAGGAACTGCTGCACGCGCTCCTTGAACAGGAGCTGGGCGGCGTCTTCGTTGCGCAGCTTGGCGAGCGCCAGGCGGTAGAAGTGGAGCTTCACCGACTTGTCGGCGGACTGCTCGGCCTTCTTGGCGTAGGTGATGATCTGCTCGGCGAAAGGACGGAGGGCCTTGGCGCGGGAGAGCGTCGTGGTGATGCGCGCGTTGGTGAACAACGCGGACGCGAGGTTGGCGACGAGAGAGCGGCGGTGGGCCGTCTTGACGCCAAGGACGTGATTGTGGGTGCGGTGACGCATGAGGGTTGGTTCCGGTCTGGGTTAGGCGTTGACGCCCTTGTCGAGGAGACCCTCGTTGATCTTCTGACCGAGGGAGAGGCCGAGCTGCTCGAGCTTGGCCTTGATCTCGTTGAGGGACTTCTTGCCGAAGTTGCGGTACTTGAGCATCTCCTGCTCGGTCTTCATCGCCAGTTCGCCGACGGTGTTGATGTTGGCGTTGTTGAGGCAGTTGGCCGCGCGGACGGAGAGTTCGATCTCGTTGACGGACATGTTGAGCAGCTTGCGGAGACGGTTGGTCTCTTCGCTGATTTCCTTGTGGCCGGTCTCGAACTCGACGGAGTCGGCGGAGACGGTGTCGAACACTTCGAGGTGGTGACGGAGGATCGCGGAGGCTTCCTTGAGGGCTTCGTCCGGGGTGATGCGGCCGTCGGTGGAGACTTCGAGCACGAGCTTGTCGTAGTCGGTCTTGTCACCGGAGCGGGTCGACTCGACGGAGTACTTCACGAGGGTGACCGGCGAGAAGAGGGAGTCGACGGGGATGGAACCGATGGCCTGTTCGGCCTTCTTGTTCTCCTCGGCGGAGGCCCAGCTGCGGCCCACGGTGACTTCGAGGTCGGCGTAGAAGCGACGCTTGCGGTCGAGGGTGCAGATGACCTGGTCAGGATTGACGAGGGTGACGGTGGCGCCCTTGGTCTCGAACTTGATGTCCGAAGCCTTCACGGGGCCGGTCTTGTTGACGTCGATGGTGCCCTTGAAGGCTTCGCGCTTGTTGGCCTCGGTGCGGATGCGCACCTTCTTGAGGTTGAGGACGATCTCGGTGACGTCTTCGACGACGCCTTCGATCGGCTGGAATTCGTGCTGCACGCCTTCGATCGTCACGGAGGAGATCGCGGCGCCTTCGATGGAGCTCAGCAGGATGCGGCGGAGCGAGTTGCCGACGGTGTGACCGAAGCCCGTCTCGAAGGGTTCGGCGAAGTACTTCGCGTAGGTGGGGGTGGCGGAAGACTCCTCCTTCTTGAGGGTCTTGGGGCGTTGGAACTGTCCGAGGCGCTTGGTCATGTCTGTGGGTCCGTGGGTTTTGTTTACTTAGCTGGGATCAGCGGCTGTAGAATTCGACGATGATCTGGACGTTGACGTCGGAGGGGAGTTCTTCCTTGGCGGGCTCGCGGACGATCTGGCCGTTGAGCTGGTCGGCCTGGACGACGAGCCAAGCCGGAGCGGAGCGACCCTGGCCTTCTTCGACGGCGCGGGTGGCGAGCTGCTTGGAGGAAGTGCGGTCGCGGACTTCGATCTTCTCGCCGGGCGAGGTGGCGAAGCTGGCGACGTCGACCTTGCGGCCGTCGACGCGGATGTGGCCGTGGGCCACGAGCTGGCGGGCGGCGGCGCGGGAGTTGGCGAAACCGAGGCGGAAGACCACGTTGTCGAGACGGGTCTCGAGGATGCGGAGGAAATTGTCGCCGGCGACGCCGCCCATGCGCTTGGCGCGTTCGAAGGAGAGGCGGAACTGCTTCTCGGTGAGGCCGTACATCATGCGAAGCTTCTGCTTCTCATTGAGGCCGACGCCGTATTCGGAGACCTTGCGGCGGGTCGTCTTGCCGTGGATACCCGGAGGGTACGGACGACGCTCTTCACCCTTGGAGGTGGGGAAAATGTTCTGACCGAAGCGACGGTTGAGCTTCGTGGTGGGACCGGTGTAACGAGACATGTTGTATTAGGATTTGGTAGAGGTGGCGGAGGGAAGGACCCGCCCGGTTTGCCATAGCCGGACGGTGATGCGGAAAGCAGGGACGATCAGACGCGACGGCGCTTGGGCGGGCGGCAGCCGTTGTGCGGGATCGGGGTGGTGTCGAGAATGGAGGTGACGTTCAGTCCGAGCACCTGGAGGGCGCGGATGGCGCTGTCGCGACCCATGCCCGGACCCTTGACGCGGACGGAGACGTCCTTGAGGCCGTGAGCCATGGCGAGCTTGGCGGCTTCGGAGCAGACGACCTGCGCGGCGTAGGCG
>RDYO01000102.1 GCA_004293385.1 Verrucomicrobiota bacterium | reverse complement strand
TCAGGCTTCCACCCAGCGGCCCTTTTCCTTGATGAGGTCGACGAGGCGTTCGACGGCTTCTTCCTGCGGGATGTTGAACTTCACCGGGGTCTTGCCGACGTAGAGGTTGATCTTGCCGGGAGCGCCGCCGACGTAGCCGAAGTCGGCGTCGGCCATCTCACCTGGTCCGTTCACGATGCAGCCCATGACGGCGATGGTGACGGACTTCAGGTGACCGGTGCGTTCCTTGATCTTGAGGGTCGTCGACTGGATGTCGAAGAGCGTGCGGCCGCAGCTCGGGCAGGCGACGTACTCGGTCTTCGTCTGGCGCATGCGCGCGCCCTGCAGGATGTCATAGGCGAGGGTGAGCGACTTCGCGGAAGAGGTCGGCGTCTCGCAGGAGAGGAAGTCGCCGTAGCCGTCGACGAGCAGGCCGCCGGCGAGGATCGACGCTTCGAGCAGGCGTGACTGGAAACCGGGGTCGAGGAGTACGGCGTTGGCGACCGTGGCGCGGATCCAGAGCGGGGCCTTGAGTTTCGCCGCGGCGGAGCAACGGACCAGTTCGCGATAGGTGCCCGTCGCGTGCAGGCCTTCCTGTGGCTGCGAGGACGTGAGGATGAGGCGACTCGCCGGGATCGCGGCGAGTTCCTGGGCGAGCGCGGTGACCGTCGGGCCGTCGACGTCGACCGCCAGGACCGCGTCATGCCGCGTGACCGCTACGCCCCAGGCTTTGAGTTCAGCCCCATCGGCAGCAGAGAAGGCCTTTACGACCACGAGGCGGCTGCCAGAGCCGTCGAACGGGAAGTCGGAGGGGGAGAGGGTGGTTTCGACGAAGAGGGCGGGGACGGCCTGTCCGAGGGCCTTGCGCAGGGAGCGCAGGCCGGCGGCGTGGGTGGGGTCGTCGAGGCGCAGGAGCAAGCCTTCGGCGCGGACTTCACGCTGGGCGGCATGGACGTCGAGGAGCTCCTTGGCCGCCGCCTGCCAATCGGCGAGGCCGACGACACTGCGTACCACCACGCGCGGGGTCTCGCTCGAGCCGGCGAGGCATTTCGATGATAGCTCGATGGTCTCGGTCTCGCGACGGGTGAACGAGAACGGGTCCGCCGGGTCGGCGGGAAGATTGACGGAGGAAGCGGCGCCGAGGGCGGCGAACGCTTCGGCGCGGCGGACGATCTCCTTGCAGACCGGGATCTCGTGCCAGGGGTCTTCCGTCAGTGAGACGCGAATCGTGTCGCCCAGGCCGTCCGCGAGCAGCGAGCCGATGCCGATGGCGGACTTGATGCGGGCGTCTTCGCCTTCGCCCGCCTCGGTCACGCCGAGGTGCAGAGGGTAGTCCATGCCGAGCTCCGTCATGCGGGCGGCCGCGAGGCGGTAGGCTTCGACCATCACCTTGGGATTAGAGGACTTCATCGACAGCACCATGTCCTTGAAGCCGTGCGATTCCGCGATGCGGATGAATTCCAGGGCGGATTCAACCATCCCGTTCGGCGAATCACCGAAGCGGTTCATGATGCGGTCCGAAAGCGAGCCGTGGTTGGTGCCGATGCGGAGCGAACGACCGAGTTCCTTGGCGCGGAGGACCAGCGGCGTGAAGGCCGCGTGCAGACGCTCCAGCTCTTCGGCGTAGGCGGTGTCGGTGTACTCGAGCACCGCGAACTTCTTCTTGTCGGCGTAGTTGCCCGGGTTCACGCGGATCTTCTCCACGTGTTCGACGGCTTCCATCGCGGCGGCCGGGAGGAAGTGGATGTCGGCGACCAGCGGCTGGGTGAAGCCCGCGGCGCGGAACTTCGCGCGGATCTCCTTGAGCGCGGCCGCCGCGGCCTTGTTCGGGGCCGTGATGCGGATGATCTCGCTGCCCGCTTCGGCCAGGCGGATCGCCTGCGCGACCGTCGCCGCGACGTCCTCCGTGTCGGAGGTCGTCATCGACTGGACCCGGATGGGGTTGTTTCCGCCCACGCCGACGCCGCCCACGTTCACGACGCGGGTGAGGCGGCGGATCGTGCGGTGGCGGGAGGGACAGGTGTCCGAGGGCATGGGGTTAACTCAACCCCTTTGCCCGCAGAGGTCAACGAGCGTCAGAAATCCCAGCGATGGGACGACGGAATCCACTGGTAACCCTTGCGGCCGTTGGGGACGACCACGCCCAGGCCGGGCCAGGGGAGGTGGAAGCCGTAGGCGCGCTCCTTCGTGGCGGCGATCTCGGCGAAGACCTTCTTACGGGTCGCGATGGCCACTTCCGGATTGTGGTCGAAGTCGATGAACCAGTTCGGGTCTTCGAGCATGAGCACGTGGTTATGGGCGAGGTCCGAGATGTGGAGCAGGGAGTCGTTGCCCGACTTGATGCGGAAGATCGCATGGCCGTCGGTGTGGCCCGGGGCGGCGAGGATCGTGATCGCGCCGTCGAGGATCTGGTCGCCGTCCTTGTGGATGACCAAGTTGGGCTGGAGCGTGTCGAACGAACCGCGGACGTTGCGGATCATGCCCTTGATATCGTCGGTGCGGTGCGACTTGGAGAAGTCGGGTTCCTTGCCGCGCCAGAAGTCGACTTCCTCCTTGAGGACGTGGACGGCCGCGTTGGGGAAGAGGATCTTGCCGCCGCTGGCGAGGCCGCCGATGTGGTCGATGTGCGAGTGGCTGAGGAGGGCGTGGGTGACGTCCTTGAACTCGATGCCGATGCTGTCCATCGCGTCGGCGAGCCAGCCCCACGTGGCGTTCTTGTGAGGGCCGAAGCCGGCGTCGACGAGGATGACTTCCTTGTCCTTACGCAGGAGCAGGATGTTGACGTAGAGGGTCACGTCGTCGGGGCGTTCGCCTTGGTCGACGAGCGCCTTGGTCATCGCGGCGGAGTCGGACTTAGGGAACATCTTCTTCGTCACGCAGTTCTTGAAGGTGCCGAAGCCGTCGCTGATGGACCAGGCCTCGAACTTGCCGATGGAGAACTTGTAGATGTAGGGGTTCGAGATGACCTTCTTCGGGATCGGGTTGCCGGCGGCGTCGGTCGCGGCCTGGGCGGCGGCGAGTCCGGCCGGGAGGCTGAGGGCGGCGAACGCGGCGCCGAGGCTGCCGAGGAAGTTACGGCGGGAGTTTTCCGGGAGGGGCTTTTCCATGAGGGTATGCGGTGAGATAAGGTGCAAACGTGCCAAAGTGCAAACGTGCAAAAGTGACCCAAGGGGTAGGGGTTGGGGCAGGGGTAGGTGAGGGCGAGGTTGATTACTACCCCGACCCCTACCCCTATCCCTGCCGAGCATCAGGCTCGGCTCACTTCTTCGCGCTGAAGTCCTGCGGCTTGTAGACGTGGCGTTCCAGGAGCTGCTGCTTGAGCTGGAGTTCGCTGTCGCCGGAGCAACGGCGGACGTCGTGCAGGATGATGTAGGCCATCAGCGAGAACAGGAGGGCCATGAAGGTGTACTGCAGGATGATGACCGCCTTGTTGCTCAGCAGGCCCTTGGTGAAGCGCTGGATAGTGGCGATGAGCATGTGGCCGCCGTCGAGCACGGGGATCGGCAGCAGGTTGAGCACGGCGAGGTTGAGGTTGATCAGCACCGTGAACCAGAGCACGCGACGGATGTCCTCGGAGAGGTTGTAATAGGTCTTCGTGATCGAGATCACGGAGGCGAGCTGCTTGACCTGGATGTCGGAACCGCGGTCGAAGAGGCGGCCGAGGGTCGTGAAGGTGGACTTCACGATGCCCGTGCAGGTCTCCCAGGGGTTGCGGTAGGCGAGTTCAGGCTGGCTGACGAAGTACGTGCCGATCTGGGCGTGCTGCACGGGCTGCTTGTCGACCGACTGGGCCTTCTTGAGCGTGAGGTTGCCGGCGTCGCCGTTGGCGCGCTTCCAGTAGATCGTCAGATCGCGGGGCGTGCGGCCGACCGCCTTCACGAGGCCGTCGATCGAGCGGATCGAGACGAGCTGGTCGCGTCCGTCGACCATGTCGACGATCGTGCCGATCTTGAGCGTCTCCGCGAGGGCGGGGTCGTCGGGCGAGACGCCGAGCACCATGAGCTGGTCGCGCACCGCCTCAGGATCGTTGGACAGGAGGTCGCGGGTCGCCGGGACGAGGATCAGCGAGTGACGACGGTCTTCACCGTAGGCGATGATGCTGACCGGGTTGACGGTCGTCGTCATCTGCGGGGTGATGACGACCTTGGCGGAGACGCCGTCGGCCTGTTCGATCAGGAGCGTGCGGGGCTTGGCGCCGCCCTTGCGGAGGAGTTCGCGGAACTCGACGGTGTTGTTGAGCGGCTGGCCGTCGATGGAGAGGATGCGGTCGCCGGATTTCAGGCCGGCCTTCTCGGCGGGCGAGCCGGGCGCGGGCGTGCCGACGATGACCGCGGTGCGCGGCTGGAGGCCGGCCACGCGGACCTTGTCACCGGACTGCGAGTTGACCTCCAGGCGGGCGGGCTGGACCACGATCTCAAGGGTCTCGCCGCCGCGTTCGATCTTGAACGTCGCGGTCGGATTGCCCTGCGAGTCCTTGCGGTTGCCGAGCATGACGGCCTCGCTGATCTGGCTGAAGTTCGTGACCGTGGCGTCGTCGACCGCGAGGACCTTGTCGCCCGAACGCAGGCCGGCCTTGAACGCCGGTCCCGGGACCGTGTTGCCGAGGCCGAGTTCGGCGAGGTGGCCGGAGCTCGTCACGACCTGTTCAGGGACGTAGCCGATGACGGTGGAATTGCTGCCGGAGGCGACCGGGACGCCGGTGACCCAGAGCACGCAGGCGAGGGCGAAGGCGAAGATGACGTTGAAGACGGCGCCCATGACCGAGACGATCATCTTGTCGGCGTAGGAGATCTTCGGGAGTTTCTCGGCTTCTTCGCTGCTCGCGCCTTCGATGCCTTCCATGTCGGCGAGCTGCGGCAGGGCGACGTACCCGCCAAGCGGGATGATCGACACGCGGTAGTCGACGCCGTCCTTGCCGGTCCAGCCGAAGAGGCGCGGGCCGAAGCCGATCGAGAAACGTTCGATCTTCAGGCCGCGCTTGCGGGCGGCGAGGAAGTGGCCGAGCTCGTGCACGAAGATCGAGCCGCCGAAGAAGATGGCGACGAGGGCGAGGCCCCAGAGGGAGCCGAGGAGGTCGCCGAAAGAAAGGTTGTCCATGTAAAGGGGAGGGAAAGGGGTTATCTCAAAGGCCGAGGCCCGGGGCGAGCCTGGACGCGACGACGCGCGTCTCGGCGTCGGCGGCGAGGACTTCGTCCAAAGAGCCCGGTTCGCGGGCCGAAACCGCCGCCAGGGTGCGTCCGACGAGCTCGGCGATGCCCGTGAAGGGCAGCTTGCCGGCCACGAAGGCGGCCACGGCGACTTCATTGGCCGCATTGAAGACCGCCGGGGCGGTGCCGCCCGTGGTGGCCGCGGAGCGGGCCAGGCCGAGGCAAGGATAGCGGGCCGGGTCCGGCGGGGTCATGCCCAGCGTGAGGGATTGGGCGAGATCGAGGCGCGGGGCGGGGCAGGGCAGTCGCTCCGGGAAAAGCAGGCAGTCCTGGATCGGATAGGCCATCGAGGGCGGCGAGAGCAGCGCCTGGAGGCTGCCGTCGGCGAGCGTGACCAACGAGTGGATGATGCTCTGCGGGTGGACGACGACGTCGATGTGGTCCGCGGGGACGTCGAAGAGCCAGCGCGCTTCGATCACCTCGAGGCCTTTGTTCGCCATCGTGGCGGAATCGATGGTGACCTTCGGGCCCATGCTCCAGTTCGGATGCTTGAGCGCCTGGTCGAGCGTTACGTGGCGGAGGTCGGCGATCGGCGTATCACGGAAGGCGCCGCCCGAGGCCGTGAGCACGAGGCGCGCGATGTCGCCCTTGGGCTTGTCGCGCAGGAGCTGATGGATCGCGTTGTGCTCGCTGTCGACCGGCAGCAGGCGCGCTCCGGAGACGCGGGCGGCTTCCGTGACGAACTTGCCGGCGAGGACGAGGAGTTCCTTGCTCGCGAGGGCGACGTCTTTCTTAGCCTTGAGCGCCGCGAGCGTGGGCGCGAGGCCGGCGGTGCCGACGACGGCCGAGACGACCATCGAGACTTCCGGCAGGCAGGCGACTTCGGTCAGGCCGGCGGTGCCTTCCAGGATGCGGGTGCCGGCGGGGAAAGCTCCCGAAGCGCGGGCTTCGGCCGCAGCGGCCGGATCGGCGAGGGCCACGACGCCGACGCCGAATTCCTTGGCCGGGCCGACGAGTTCGCGCCAGCGCGAATGGGCGGCCAGTCCGGCGATGCGCAGGCGGGACGGGTGGGCCCGGACGACGCTCAGGGTGGTCGTGCCGATGGAGCCGGTGGCTCCGAGGATGGCGATGGCCCGGACGTGCATGCGGCGTGGGTGCATCGAGGCAACCGCAGGAGAGGAATGAGGCAAGCAGTTTGGGGCGGATAAGGTCTTTCGCTGTTCGACGCTTGTCTCTTTCGTCGGGATTGGTTGCCTGACCGCATGGCCACTCAGCCTCAGGACCTCACCGGGCTCTCCCACCTCGGGAATACCCAGAACAAGCCCCAGCAGACGCTGGAGACCTTCCCGAACCGCAACGCGGGCCGGAACTACACCGTCGAATTGACGACGGATGAGTTCACCTGCCTGTGCCCGGCGACCGGCCAGCCCGACTTCGCCAAGATCACGATCCGCTACGTGCCGGGTCCGCGCATCGTGGAGTCGAAGTCCCTCAAACTCTATTACTGGAGCTACCGCCAGCAGGGCATGTTCCACGAACACCTGACCAACAAGATCCTCGACGACCTCGTCGCCGCGATCGACCCGATCTGGTGTGAGGTCACCGGCGCCTTCGGCGTCCGCGGTGGCATCGGCATCACGGTGCGTGCCGTCCACGGCAAGCAGCCGCAGCCGTGAAGCGTCGCCCCGTCCAGCCAGACGACGGGGAACCGACGGATTGGCCGGGCTCGGCCCAGGTCTCTGATTTCCTGACGCGTCAGCTCGCCGGTCGCCGGCTGGCGGCGCGTTCGTGCCTGACCTACGGGCGTTCGCTCAAGGGTTTCGCCCTTTGGATGAAGTCCAACGGGGGCTGGGACGGCGATTGGTCCAAGCTGACCGCCCGTAATCTCCGCGATTTCGTGATCGAGCGCCAGGGCACGCATAACCGTCGCTCGGTGCACAACCAGGTCTCGGCCCTGCGCGCGTTCCTCGCCGACCTGCGCGAGCGCGGCGGCATCACCACCACGCCCGCGGCCGGACTCGTGCTGCCCAAACTGCCGAAGTCCCTGCCGAAGTTCCTCACGGAGGCGCAGACGGATTCGCTCATGGACGCCGCGGAGGATTCCGAGAAGGACGATCCGCAGGAGACAGCGCGCGACATGGCGGTGCTCGAACTGCTTTACGGCGGCGGCCTACGCGTGTCCGAACTCTGCGGCATCGACGGCGGTGACCTCGATCTCGGCAGCGGGCTCGTGCGCCTGATGGGCAAGGGCTCGAAGGAACGCGTCGTACCCGTCGGCGACGCGGCGATCACCGCGGTGAAAGCCTACCTCGCTTTGCGCGGCGCCCCGGCCCGTGGCGAGCCGCTGCTCCTCGCCGCCCGCGGCGGACGGCTCCATCCGCGCGCGGTGCAGCTGATGCTGAAGCGCAAGCTCGCGGTCGCCGGCCTGCCCGCGGACCTCACTCCGCACAAGCTGCGCCACGCCTGCGCGACGCACCTGCTCTCCAACGGCGCCGACCTCCGCCTCGTGCAGGAGCAGCTCGGCCACGCCTCGCTTTCGACCACGCAGATCTACACGCACCTCAGCGTCGCCAAGCTGCGCGAGGTCCATCGTAAGTCGCACCCGCGGGCCTGAGCCGCTGATTCGCCTCGCCTCCGCGGGCCTGTCGGAGCAAGGTGCTGCGTGCTCGTCGAAGCCGCCCAAGCGAAGCTGAACCTGTCGCTGGCCATCACCGGCCGGAGGGCGGACGGCTTCCATGAACTCGTCAGCCTCGTCGCGCCGATCGCGCTCGCCGACACCTTGTCGCTCGACGTCGGCCGTCCGCTCGGTCTCACGTGCGATGACCCGGCGCTGCCCGTCGATGGCACGAACCTCGTGCTCAGGGCCGCGGCCGCTTACGCGCGCCGCCGTCCCGCCGCGCCGACCGGACATTTCCATCTCACCAAGCGTGTGCCGCATGGCGCCGGCCTCGGTGGCGGGAGCGCCGACGCCGCCGCGGCTTTGCGTCTGCTCGATCGCGCGTCGGGCGACCCCCTCGGCCCCGAGGTGCTCGAAGCGCTCGCGGCGGAAGTCGGTTCCGAC
>RDYO01000078.1 GCA_004293385.1 Verrucomicrobiota bacterium | reverse complement strand
GTGAGCGTCGCGACCGAAGACCTCCATCTCTTCGGCATGATCTCCGAGAAAGGCTACGAAGGCCAGTCGCACTGGCTCATGTTCCTCTTCGACTGCCGCCAGCCGCTGAAGTCCCTGCCCGCGACGATCGACGAAGGCCGCTTCGCCTTCTTCGCGCGCGAGGAGCTCGGCGATGTCGCCGTGCCGGAGAGCGACCGCACGTTGCTCTGGCCCGTCTATGACGAGCATCGCCGCGGCTTCATCGCCTACCGCGCCGAATGCCATCCCGGGGCGCCGCTGCGCGTCGTGGTCGAAGAGACCAGCGACAAGCCGAACCTCGACTGACGATGGACGCCGCCGGAAGCGAAGCTGAGTTCAAGCGGACCAACCGGAAGCCGGCGTATCCGATCAGCGAAGAACTCCGCGCATACCTTTCGCGCGAAGGCCGCGAAGTCCCCCTGCCCGTCTCCTACGCCCAGCTGCGCGAGTTCACCGCGGCGATGCCCCTGCTCGAACGCGGCAAGGACACCCTCTGGGAGACCGTCGCGTATCCGCCGGAGGAGATGGGCCGGCTTTCGCAGGGTCTGCTCGAGACGTACGCGCTCCTGCGCGGCGAAGGCGGCATGAAGGTCTTCAGCCACGTCTACGTCGACCGCGTGGACTTCTGTTCCTTCGGCAACTCGCAGCCCTTCCGTGTCCGCATCGTCAACGCGTACAACGAGAACCACGACTACTTCTACGTGAAGGTCGGCGACGCTTCGCGCGTCTGCGGGCTCGAGCTCGAGCACCTGCTCTCCCCGAACCGCATGCTCTACCTCACCTGGGGGGAGACGCTGGTCGAGGAGCACGTCACCGGCATCCCCGGCGACATCTTCGCCGAGAAATGGCTGCACGCCGACGGCCACCACCCGGTGCGCCTCGCCAAGGAGCTCATCAAGTTCGAAGAGCGCTGCCTCGTGCGTCTGCTCGGCGACATGCGCGCCTATAATTTCGTCATCGCCGTCACCCCGGACTTCGACGCCACCGCCATCCGCGTGCGCGCCATGGACTTCGACCAGCAGAGCTACGACGGGCGCCTCCGGTTCTACCTCCCCGGCTCGTTCAAGGAGAACCGGCCGTTCGCCCAGCTCTGCGCCAAGCACATCAACGCCGCCTCCGCCGCCCAGTACCGACGCGAGGAGCAGTCGCTGATCCACCGCCGCCACCTCGCCGCGCCCGACCGGGTCAAGGACCTGCTGGCCGCCATGCGGGCCAATCCCTTGACCTCGCCCGAAAAAGCCAAGGAACTCGCCGACGGCCTGGCCGAATACCACCGGGACCCGGCCTTCCGGCAGCACACGGACATGGCGGGCCTGATCGGCGAGAGCCTCGCCCGGCTCGACCGGTTGTTGCGCTCTTAATAGTAAGCGCTGGACAGGACGCGCGCCGGACGGGCAAACTCCGAGGCCTGCGATGAGCGACTCTTTAAGGCATGAATGCGGCATTGCCCTTGTCCGGCTGACCAAGGACCTGAAGTGGTATCAGGAGAAGTACGGCACCCCGCTGCACGGCTTCAACCAGCTCTTCCTCCTGATGGAGAAGCAGCACAACCGCGGTCAGGACGGCGCGGGCATCGGCTGCGTCAAGATCGGCTCCGAGAACGGCGAGGCCTTCCTGTTCCGCGACCGTGAGATCGGCGCCCAGGGCCTGACCCAGATCTTCACCCGCCAGATCAAGGCCTACTCCGACAAGATGCGCGAGGCGGTCATCGTCCCGGAGTTCCCCGAGACGGTGAAGCGTCACTTCGACTTCGGCGGCGAGCTCCTGCTCGGCCACCTGCG
>RDYO01000005.1 GCA_004293385.1 Verrucomicrobiota bacterium | reverse complement strand
TTGCGCATGTCGGCCTCGACCTGCTCGGCCCAGCTCTCGACCTTGCCCTCGAGGAACGCGCAGGCCTCGGTCACACGCACGGCGTATTCCTCGGCGGTGATCACGTTGCCGTGCTTCTGGATCTCGGCGCGGGCGTCGTCGTAAAGCTTCCATGTCCCGTCGGGCTGGGCGATCGGGTTGCTGTCGGCGAGCAGGATGCCGAATTTCTTGCGCATCTCGTTGAGCGTGCGGCGGACGGCCTGCTGGTGGGGGAACGGGCCGAAATATCGGCAGGCGTCGGTCGTGCGGGCGCGGACGATGCGGAAGCGGGGGAGGGGGTCGGCGAGGTCGACCCGGACCTGGGGGAACTGCTTGTCGTCGCGGAAGAGGATGTTCCAGCGGGGCCGCCAGCGTTTGATCAGCTTGCCCTCCAGGAGCAGGGCCTCGGTCTCGGACCGGACTTCGTGCCATTCCATGTCCGCCACGGTATCCATCATCGCGGCCACCTTGGGGGTCATCCGCTGGCGGGGCACGAAATAGGAGGCCAGGCGCTTCTTGAGGTCCTTGGCCTTGCCTACATAGACGACCAGCCCGGCGGCGTCCTTCATCAGGTAGACGCCCGGGGTATGGGGGGCACGCCGGGCCTTGGCCTTGGGCGAAAGTTCTTCCCGGTCGGTTTGCATTTTGAGCCTGAGCCTTTAACCCTGCTGGCACGCCCCGTTTCCGCAAATGCTTTCCTGCAACAGTCGACCCAGACAGGTCCTCGTCATCAACGTGGGCGACGAGCTCCTCGACGGCCTCCGCGAGAACGGCCACCTTCTCTGGCTCGGCGAGCACCTCGCCCGCCGTGGTCTGCCGATCACCCGTTCCTTGGTCGTCCGCGACGACGCCGCCGAGATCGCCCGCGCCGTCGGCGAAGCCTGGGGCGCCTATGACCTCATCGTCACCACCGGCGGCATCGGTCCGACCTCCGACGACCATACGCGCGAAGCCGTCGCCGGAGCGCTCGGACTGGCCCTCACCCATGTCCCCGCCGCCGAGCAGGCCCTGCGCGATCGCTTCAAGATGATCGGCCGCAAGGTCGCCGCCGCGGACCTCAGCCAGTGCTACGTCCCGGCCGGCGCCGACTCGCTGCCCAATCCGCGTGGCACCGCCCCCGGCGTCTTCCTGCATCGCGACGGCCGCGCGCTCGTCATGCTGCCCGGCCCTTCGCTCGAACTCCGCCCGATGTTCGAAGACGAAGTCGTCCCGCGTCTCCGTCAGGTCGGCTGCGCCTGCCAGGGCGAAGCCTACGTGCAGGTGCGCACCTTCGGGATCGGCGCCGTGCCCCTCGAGGCGATCGTCCGTCCGCTCCTCGCGCCGGGCATGGCCCTCACCTTCGGCACGCACACCGGCGTCGTCGACGCCCGCATCTCGTCCGCCGGCGGCGGCGCGACGGCCGAGCAGCTCTGCGAAGTCGCCCGCAAGATCCGCGACGCGGTCGGCGAAGATTTCGTCGCCACCGGTCACGCCTGCCTCGCCACGCTCGTCGTCGAGCAGCTGCGCAGCCTCGAGAAGACCGTCGCCCTCGCCGAGTCCTGCACCGGCGGCCTCCTCGCCAACGCCTTCACCGACGTCCCCGGCGCTTCGAAGGTCTTCGCCGGTTCGGCCGTCTGCTACGCCAACGACGCCAAGGTGAACCTCCTCGGCGTGCCGGACTGCCTCATCGCCCAGCATGGCGCCGTCTCCGCCGAGTGCGCTGCCGCCATGGCGACGGGCGCCATCGAGAAGTTCGGCTCCGACTACGCCATCGCGGTCACCGGCTACGCCGGACCCGGCGGCGGCACCGACGCCGACCCCGTCGGCACCGTCTATTTTGGCTACGCTTCCCCGACGGGCGTCTGGTCCCAGCGCGTGGCCCTGCCCGGCGACCGCCGCCAGATCAAGCAGCGCGCCGTGAACACCGCCCTCGATTTCATGCGCCGGAAGCTCAACAAGTACCGCGTCGAGGACCTGATTCACGGGGCGTGAGGGCGGCCTATCGGCCGCCGAAGCCTGTCCCACTTGCTCCAGGTAGGGCTGATCACCCTTGGTCAGCCCCGGTTGAGCGAGGGCGCTCAACCCTACCCAAGGCAGGATATGTCATGCACCAAAGGGTAACCCGGAGACAGGATGATTGGCTGGGTCTTGAGGTAGGGACGTGATTGCCATCACGTCCGTGCGCGGACGGATATTGGAACGGTCGGTGACCTTGCCCACGGATGCATACATGCCTATGCGAACGGCGGCCATGGCAATGGCCACCCTACCCGAAGCAGAACCGAAGCTTTCTTGCCGGTTTCCGGTCTCCCCTTGGAGCATGGTCTTTCCTAACCGCCAACCGCTGCCACCTCGCAGGCCGGTCTTGGGGCCTGCGAATGACAAAGGATTGCCACGAGGGGGGAGGGCGGGAGATTAGGCGCGTGCCCGGCTATCTCGCCATCATCGCTGGTAAGGACGAATACCTCGTCGATCAGGACGGCCGTGCCTGTTACGACAAGGCCCGGAAGGCCGCGGGATCCGACGCCGAGGCCGAGATCATCTCCGCGCAGATCCTGCGGGTCGACGACGCGCGCGTGCTCGAACTCCAGTTCGCGGAGTCGGTCAAGACGCTATCCATGTTCGGCGGCAAGCGCGTCATCTGGCTGCGTAACCTCAACCTCGTCGCCGACACCGTCCAGGCCAAGTCGGAGGAGGTGAAGAAGAACCTCGCCAACATCCTCGAAGTCGCGACCTCGGCGGACCCCTCCGTCTCGATCATCATCTCCGCCACGCCTTACGACGGCCGGCGCAAGGACCTCAGCGTGCTCAAGTCCGCCGCGCAGGACTTCATCATCCACGCCTCGGCGTCCAAGAGCCCGTTCGACAAGGGCGACGCGCAGGCCGACAACCAGGTCGCCCTCGCGGTCGACCGACTGAAGGCGCTCGGCGTGAAGTACGACCGTGGCGTGCCCGAAGTGATCGTCGGCCGCGTCGGCCAGTCGACCCGCCTCGTGCTGGGCGAATGCGAGAAGCTCGCCACCTACGTCGGCCCGGGCGGCACCATCAAGGAGTCCGACGTGCATCTGCTCGTCCCGACCTTCGGCGAAGGCGATTTCTTCGAGCCCATCGAAGCGCTCGCCGCGCGCGACCTCGCCTGGGGCCTCGCCTCGCTCGACCGCTACTTCTTCAACGAGGACTCCAGCCGCCCGCTCCTCAGCGCGCTGCAGAACCGCCTGCGCCTGCTCATCCAGATCCGCTGCCTCGTCGACTCCGGCGACTTCCGCGTCAGCGAGGCCGGCCTGCCCAAGGGCCAGTTCGAGGCCGCCAGCGGCCGCCATGGTCCGACCTTCGGTTCCGCCGCCAAGTCTTCGGCCAACCTCTTCTCCCAGAACGCCTGGTACGTCAGCAACAAGGTCGCCCCGGCGGCGGCCCGCTACACCCTGGCCGAGCTCGTCGACCTCCAGCTCGCGTGCGCGGACTGCTTCGACGCCTCGAACCGAGGCGAGGACGAGTCCTCCGTCCGCGCGATGTTCCTGCGAGCGCTTGCCGTGAAGCGTCCCGCCTGATATAAACCTTACTTCATACCGATGGAATCCGACAACGTACCCAACGTCCTCGCCGACCGCTACGCCTCCCCGGCGATGAAGGCCGTCTGGTCCACCCGCGGCCGCGTGGTCCTCGAGCGCGAATATTGGATCGCCGTCATGAAGGCCCAGCGCGACCTCGGCCTCGACATCCCCGCCGACGCCCTCGTCGCCTACGAGAAGGTCAAGGACCAGGTCGACTTCGACTCCATCCGCCGCCGCGAAGAGGAGACCCGCCACGACGTCAAGGCGCGCATCGACGAGTTCTGCGCCCTCGCCGGCCACCAGCACGTCCACAAGGGCCTCACCAGCCGCGACCTCACCGAATCCGTCGAGCAGCTGCAGGTCTTCCGCTCGCTCCAGCTCGTCCGCGCCAAGGGCGTGGCCGCGCTCGCCGCGCTCGCCCGCCGCGCGCAGGCCGACCGCGACGTCCTGATCGCCGCGCGCACGCACAACGTCGCCGCGCAGCCCACCACCGTCGGCAAGCGCTGGGCCATGTTCGGCGAGGAATGCCTCCGCGGCATCGCGCAGGTCGACGCTGCGCTCGCCGCCTTCGCGGCCCGCGGTCTCAAGGGCGCCGTCGGCACGCAGCTCGACCAGCTCACGCTCTTCTCCGGCGACATCGCCAAGGTCGCCCAGCTCGAGACCCGCGTGCTCGCGCACCTCGGCATCCCGCACGCCCTCGGCGCGGTCGGCCAGGTCTACCCGCGCTCGATGGACATGGAAGTCGTCGCCGCGCTGCTCTCCGCCGCTTCCGGCCCGTCGTCCTTCGCCAAGACCCTCCGCCTGATGGCCGGCCACGAGCTCGCCAGCGAAGGCTTCCTGCCCGGCCAGGTCGGTTCGTCCGCCATGCCGCACAAGATGAACGCCCGCACCTGCGAGCGCATCAACGGCTTCCACGTGATCCTGCGCGGTCACCTCGCCATGGCCGCTTCGCTCTCCGGCGAGCAGTGGAACGAAGGCGACGTCTCGTGCTCGGTCGTGCGCCGCGTGCTCCTGCCTGACGCCTTCCTCGCCATCGACGGACTCTTCGAAGCCTTCCTCACCGTGCTCGGCCAGATGGAGGTCAACCGTCCCGTCATCGACCGCGAGTCCCGTCACTACCTGCCGTTCCTGCTCACGACCACCTTCCTCATGGAAGCCGTCAAGGCCGGCGCCGGCCGCGAAGAGGCCCACGAGGCCATCAAGGAACACGCCGTCGCCGTGGCCAAGGAACTCCGCACCGGCAAGATCGAGCGCAACGACCTCGTCGACCGCCTCGCCGCCGACGCGCGCCTGCGTCTGCCTAAGTCCGTCCTCCTCGACGCCGTCACCAAGGCCGGCGAACTGACCGGTTCCGCCGGGGCCCAGGTCGACGTCTTCGTGAAGCAGGCCGCCGACTGGACCCGGAAGGTTCCGGAGTCCGCCCAGGTCAAAGCCGGACGCATTTTGTAGGCCTAAGTCAGGGGGTGCGGGCAGGGGAGGGTTTTCCGTGTTGCCAAGGGGGGGAGGGCTTCCCACAACCCACTTTTCAACTCGTTCACTCCCATGTCTTCTCCCCTCATTGGCAACCTTCTCGTCGCGCAGAGCGGCGGCCCGACCCCCGTCATCAACGCCAGCCTCGCCGGGGTGATCTCGGAAGCCCTCAAGCATGAGGACGAGATCGTCGAGATCTACGGCGGCCTGAACGGCATCCAGGGCGTGCTTCATGAGCAGCTCGTCGACCTCGCGGCCGAATCCCAGCAGACCCTCCGCGCCCTCCGCCACACCCCCGGCGCCGCCCTCGGCACCTGCCGCTACAAGGTGAAGAAGGCCGAAGACTTCGACCGCATCCTGCAGGTCTTCGAAGCCCACAACATCCGTTACTTCCACTACATCGGCGGCAACGACTCCCAGGACACCGCCGCCAAGATCGACGCCCTCGCCAAGGAGCGCGGCTACGAACTCCGCGTCGTCGGCGTGCCTAAGACGATCGACAACGACCTGCCCCTCACCGACCACTGCCCCGGCTACGGTTCCGTCGCCAAGCACATCGGCGTGACCATCCGCGAGACCGCTCTCGACAACGCCGCCATGGGCCAGAACGACTTCGTCTCGATCCTCGAAGTCATGGGCCGCAACGCCGGCTGGCTCGCCGCTTCGTCCGTCCTGGCCCAGCGCCGCGACAAGAACGACGACAAGGCCGTCAAGAACACCCACTACTCCTGCTCCGCCCCGCACATCGTGCTGCTGCCGGAAGTCGCCTTCAACGCCGACGCCTTCATCCGCCGCGTCGAAGAAGTCCTGAAGTCCAACGGCCACTGCTTCGTCGTCGTCTCCGAAGGCGTCCAGGACGCCACCGGCAACTACCTCGGCGCCGACACCTCCAGCACCGACGCGTTCGGCCACGCCGTCCTCGGCGGCGCCGGCGAATACCTCCGCACGCTCGTCGAATCCCGTTTCGACGGCGTCAAGGCCCGCTCCTCCAAGCTCGGCATCACCCAGCGCGCCGCTTCGCACAACGCTTCGAAGACCGACGTCGATGAAGCCGAACTCTGCGGTGGCGCCGCCGTCAAGGCCGCCCTCGAAGGCGAGTCCGGCAAGATGGTGATCCTGACCCGCTCCGAGAAGGAGACCTACGCGGTCCAGACCATGCTCGCTCCCCTCGACCAGATCGCCAACGGCGTGAAGGCTTTCCCTGAGAAGTGGATCGGCGAAGACAAGATGTCCATCCACCCGGACTTCGCCCGCTACGCCCTCCCGCTCATCCAGGGAGAAATGCAACTCCCTTACGATCAGGGCCTTCCGAAGTACGCTCAGCTCTCGGCCATCGCCGTCCAGCGCCGTCTCGAGAAGTACGTCACCGCCTGAATCTGACCGTTCGGATTGTGAACAAAGACCCCCTTTTACGGGGGTCTTTTTGTTTTAAAGGGTTTGCCTCCCCCCGCACGGTGCCTAGGCTGACGTTTCCCCGCAGTCCCCTCATGATTTCCTTTTTCAAGCACCTAGGAATGGTCGCCCTTGCGCTCCTGCCGGTTCTTTCCTCGGCGGCCCTCCAGTCCGGTAAGGTCCAGGTCGGCAAGATCACCGGCAACGTGACCATCATCGACGCCAAGGCGCAGCGTAAGCCGCTCGCCACCGGCGCCGTCTTCCAGGAAGGATCGCGCGTCGAGACCGGCGTCGATTCCACGGCCGAACTCGTCTTCTCCAACGGCGCCTCGCTGGTGCTGACGCCGAGCACGCTGCTCGAACTGCGTACTTTCCGTCAGGTGCCCTCCGCCGGCATCACCGATCCGTACCGCCAGATCGAAAAAGATCCGAGCCCTTCCGTGACCGAAGTCGAAGTGCCGCGCGGCAAGATCATCGGCGAAGTCCGTAAGCTCAACGCGCTCTCCACTTTCACCGTCAAGACGCCCGCCGGCCTCGTGCGCATCCGTGGCACCGTCTTCGCCGTCGAGTACCGCGTCGGCCCCGATGGCATCGGCAAGGTCGTCGTGTCGTGCGTCCGTGGCTCCGTCGAGACCATCGTCTACAGCTCCAACGTCGGCCCTGTCACCGTCGACCCCGGCATGCAGACCTCCAGCTCCGTGCCTTCCGCCGCGCTCATCAGCAATCTCGCCCGCGCGGCCGGCGCCCCGGCTGGCGGCAACGCCCCCGCTCCGGCGCCTGCGGCCCTCGCCGCCGCCCTGGCGACCGTGAAGGTCCTCCTCTACCCGATCCCGGCCGAAGAGCTCGCCGAAATCTCCGCCACCCTGGCCGCCTCTTCCACGCTGCCCGCCGAAGTCTCCACGACCATCAACGCGATGGCGGCGACCGCTCCGACCCTCGCGGCGATCTTCCCGAACGGCGCCGCGGAGCCCGCGAAGACCTTCGGTCAGGTCGTCAGCGAAAGCCCGGTCACCGACGATAAGGCTCCCGAGAGCAAGGTCGGCGCCCCGGGCGCACCGCTCTCCTCGAGCAACGGCGGCGGCGGCACCCAGATGGACGACAACCTGAAGAAGATCACCGACAACGTGAACCGTTCGGTCGAGCAGAAGCAGCTGGATCCTTCCGGGACCGGTATCTGAACTCCTGGTTCATTCCGTCATGAGAAAGGCCCGGCGTCCGCCGGGCCTTTCTCATGTCCGCCATTCCTCGCTCGCTTTGAAGGCTACGGAGGGCATCTTGTGGCGGATGCCGATCGCGGGCAGATTCATCACGTTCGAAGGAGGGGAGGGCGCGGGCAAATCCACGCAGCTCGCCCGTCTCGCGGAGCGTCTCCGCGCGGACGGGGCGACCGTGCTCGGACTCCGTGAGCCGGGGGGCACGCCCTACGGCGAACGCATGCGCGAAGTGCTCAAGCAGCCGGGCACCTCGCTGGCGCCGGCGGCCGAAGCGCTGCTCTTCGCTTCCTGCCGCGCGCAGCTCGTCGCGGACGTCATCGCTCCGGCCCTCGCCGCCGGGCAGGTCGTGATCTGCGACCGCTTCATCGATTCGACCGTCGCCTACCAGGCCGGCGGCCGCGGCCTGGACCGTGGTCTGATCGAAGGCGCGAACCGCCTCGCCTGCGGTCCGGTGCGTCCGGACCTGACCATCCTGCTCGACCTTGATCCTGGCCACGGACTCGGCCGCGCCGCGGTGAGGGACCGAGGACAGGCGGACCGCTTCGAACTCCTCGGCGACGCCTTCCATCGCCGCGTCCGCGAACTTTACCATACGCTCGCCCGCGAGGAGGCCGGGCGTTTCTTCGTCGTGGACGCCGCGCGTCCGCCCGAAGCCATCGAGGAGGAGATCTGGCATGAAGTCGTCCGCCGCTTCCGCTGACGTCGCCGACCTGCCGGTGCTCAAGGTGCTCGCGCGCGCCCGCGCCGAGGGTCGCATGCCGCATGCGGTGCTCCTGACGGGCAACGACGGCGCCGTGCTCGCCCGCGCCGCCGAACAGCTCGCGGCCATGCATCTCGGCGAAACCGATCCGCTGGCGCACCCGGACTGCCGCGTCCTGCGTCCGGCCAAGAAGTCGCGTCGCATCGTCATCGAGAACGTCCTCGAGGTCGTGGCCGCGCTGCGGCTCTCCTCGCTCACGCCGCGCCGCGTCGTGATCGTCAACGAGCCCGACCGCTTCCTCTCCGAATCGGCCAACGCCTTCCTCAAGACGCTGGAGGAGCCGCCGCCCGGCACGCTCATCGTCCTCCAGACGACGCATTATTACCGCGTCCTGCCGACGATCCTCAGCCGTTGCCTCCGCTTCCACGTGGGCGGGGAGGCGCCGGCGATCGCCGACCCTTCGTGGCAGGACTGGCTGCGCGAGATGGAGCGACTGCTCACGCGCATGGTGAAAGGCCCGGCCTCGCCGCAGGCGCGCGTCTCCGAGGTCTTCATCCCGCTCTACGCCCTGTGCGCCCGTTTCGAGGTGCTGCTCGAGCTCTTCGTCGAAGAGGCCCTCGAGGCCGCGCCGCCGCCTCCTCCGACCGACGAGGACGAGGATGACGCCGAACTGGCCTACGAGGAGTCCGTCCGCCGCGGCGTCCGCGCCCGCATGCTCGTGTCGGTCGAAGAGAAACTCCGGCTCGTCGGCCGGGCCAACCCCGGCTGCGCCGGCCAGGTCGCCGAGGCCGTGGGTCATCTCGAGGACGCCCGCCGGCGCATGGAGCTGAACTACCAGGTCCTGGCGGCCTTCGAGCAATTCCTGCTGCGGACGCTCCGCACCTTCGCCCTGCGCCCCCGGGAGGCGTAACTCCTGCTCCTTTCCGGAGTTCCATCCCGATGTCCCAGGAAGAGCCGATGCTCCCCGACGACGAAGACGACAAGCGCCTCATGGGACTCGTCGCCGGCGGCGATGACGACGCCTTGCGCCTGCTCGTGCACCGGCACCATGCCCGGCTCGTCGGTTATCTCCGGGGGGAAGTCGGTTCGCAGGCGACGGCCGAAGAGCTGGCCATGGAAGTCTTCATCCGGCTCCACCGCGCCGCGGCCCGCTGGCGCCCCGAGGCCAAGCTGAGCACCTACCTGATCCATATCGCCCGGAACCTCGTCCTGAACGAATGGCGGCGACGCGGGCGCAAGCCTACCACCGCCCTCGAGTTCGCCGCCGAGCCCGGCGACCTCTCCCAGGGGTCGGCCCGACGGGTCGCCGAACTCGACGAAGCCTTCCAGCGCGCCATCCTGCAACTGGCCCCGGAGCAGCGTACCGCCATCCTCCTCGTCGTGCAGCAGGAGCTCCCCTACGAGGAGATCGCCGAGATCATGGACGCCCCCGTCTCCTCGGTGAAGACCTGGATCCACCGCGCCCGCGCCCGCCTGCGCGAGCTCCTCAAAGATTTCTACGCCCAAGAATGAACCCTGCAACTTCCCGCCCCGCCCGGTGTTTTATGGGCGTACCCAGCCATGGATAACCCGGAACAGACGCCATTCGACCAGGAGCTCGCCGCGACGCTCCGTCGCGGCCGCGCCGTGTCCGTCCCCGGCTTCGCGGACCGCGTCGTCGGCGTCGTCCGCGCCGACCGCCGTCGCCGGACCATCGTCCGCTGGAGCTCGGCGCTCGCCGCCACGGCCGCCGTGTTCGTCGCGCTGCTCACGCTGTCCGGCACGTCCGAAGAAGCCCTGAACCGCCAGACCTTCGCCCTCGTCGCCCGCGACGAATCCGCCCAGCTCGCCGATCTCCTCGGCGCCGCGGACGACCTCTCGCTCCTCGCCCCGGTGGCGGAGCGCCCGGCCGTCGTGGAAACCTTCGTCGCCTCCGGCTCCTGATCATGGCCCGCGCCGTCCTCAGCCTGCTCCTCCTCGGAGCCGCCGCCGTCTCCGCCCAGCCGGCTTCGCCGCGTCCGCCGGAAGGCGACCCGACCGTCGAGGAGATCCAGACCATCCGCAAGATCCTCGAGCTCCCGCCGGAGCGCCTGCAGCGCATGCGTTCGGCCATCGAGAAGATCGAGCGCATGTCGCCGGAATCGCGCCGCGAATTCGCCGCCAGCCTCGTCCGTTACGAATCCGCCACGCCCGAAGAGCGCCACAAGCTCATGAAGGAGATGCGCGAACGCGGCGGCTTCGGCTCGCGCGTGCTCGTACACCACTTCAAGCGCCTCAGCGCCGACGAGGCCAAGGCCGAACGCGCGCGCATCCAGGCGCTCACGCCCGAGCAGCGCATGGAGTTCATCCGCAAGCTCGGCGAGAAGTACGGACCCGAGCTAGCCAAGGAAGGCGCCAAGGGCGGCGAGCCCAAGGATGGCCCGCCCGGCACGCCCAAGCGCCGCAAGCCGCCGGAAGGCGAGGCTCCCGGCGTCGGGCCGAAGCTGTAATCCCGCTCAGCGGCGACCCTCCTGACGGAGGATCTCGCCGATCTCGGGCACGAGGATGTTGCGTCGGCCGAGTTCGTCGCGCGCGAAGTACTTGTCGACCTGACGGACCAGGTCGAACGGTTCGTCGGGGAGGTTGTCCTCGTCGAACTCCATCTCGTCGACCGCATCGATGTCGTCGAAGATGTGCGAAAGGCGCAGCGGCTCGCCGTCGATGACCGCGGGCGGGTTGTTGATCGCCCCGACCTTCGTCAGGTTGAAGAAGAGGCAGGGGTAGAACTCCTTCTCGTAGGGTTCGAGGAACTTGCTCACCCACTGGCCGGGGACTTCCCAGCGGCGGTTGATGATGACCGCGTCGGAGAAGTGCACGCAGGGGCGGTACCATTCCTCGACGGCCTTGTGCTTCATCGTGAGCGGGCAGTCGACGACCGTGAGGATGCGGGCCACGCGCCAGACGGCGTCGGGCTGCATCGGACGGACGGTGCGGTGGAGGGCCTCCATCTGGTCGATGACGTGCAGCGCGCCGTGCGTCACGAGGATGGCGGCGTCTTCGTCGCCGGGGGCGGGCACGATCGCGTGGCCGTCCTTGAATTCCCAGGCGTCAGGCGCGACGCCGCCTTCGCGGACTTCGCGCAGGACACGCACCTTGCGGCCTTCGGGCCAGGCGTGGGCGACGAGTTCCGCCACCACGTCGGCGCGGCCGGCGCCCGTGGGCCCGAGGATGATGACGAGGGGGGTCATGCCTTGCGTCCGCAGCGGCCGAAGGGAGCGTTCTGGCCGCGGTCGCGGATCCAGTGATCGACGGCGACCAGCGCCGCCATGGCTTCGACGATGGGCACGGCGCGCGGGAGGACGCACGGGTCGTGGCGGCCCTTCGCGCTGAGCTCGGTGGCGCGGCCGTCGGGACCGACGGTCTTCTGCGGCTTGAGCACGGTCGCGGTGGGCTTGAAGGCGATGCGGAAGACGACGTCTTCGCCGTTGGTGATGCCGCCCTGCGTGCCGCCGGAGCGGTTGGTCGCGGTGCGGATGCGGCCGCCCTTGCGGACGAACTCGTCGTTGTGCGCGCTGCCGCGCAGCACCGTGCCGGCGAAGCCGCTGCCGATCTCGAAGCCCTTGGTCGCGGGCAGCGACAGCATCGCCTTGGCGAGGTCGGCTTCGAAACGGTCGAAGACCGGCGAGCCGAGGCCGGCCGGAAGATTCTCGATGACGCAGCAGATGACGCCGCCGACGGAATCGCCGTCGGCGCGGGCGGCGCGGATGAGCGCGTCGATCTTCGCGGCGGTGGCGGGGTGGGGGCAGCGCGTGGGCGTGGCCTCGACCTGCTTCAGCGTCGGCGCCTTGTTCGCGGCGGGCATGCGGACGTCGGCGACGCTCTCGACCCAGGCGATGATGCGGGCGCCGCAGGCGTGCTTGAGGACCGTCTTCGCGACGGCGCCGGCGGCGACGCGCGCGGCGGTCTCGCGGGCGGAGGAACGGCCGCCGCCTTCGACGGCGCGGATGCCGTACTTGGCGTCGTAGGTGTAGTCGGCGTGGGAAGGACGGTAGGCGGCCTTCATCTCGGCGTAGGCCTGCGGGCGCTGGTCGCCGTTGCGGATGACGATGGCGATGGGCGAGCCGAGGGTGAGGCCGTCAGGCGAGATGCCGGAGAGCACCTCAGGCGCGTCGGCTTCCTTGCGCTGCGTCGTGAGGGCGCTCTGGCCCGGGCGGCGACGGTCGAGCTCGCTGCGGAGGAACGCGGCGTCGAAGGGCACGCGGGGCGGGCAGCCGTCGATGACGACGCCGAGGGCCGGCCCATGGCTCTCGCCAAAGGTGGTGATGCGGAAGCTATGTCCGTGGATGTTGCCCATGTGAGGAAGGTGATAAAAAATGAACGCCGCCGAGCCGGGTGGCTGGGCGGCGTCCGTTTGGCGGTTCCGCCCCGGCGCTTAGCGCAGGTTGGAGGTGATCTTGGAGACGAGCTGCTGGCTCTCCGGCAGGTTGCCGAAGGCGCCGTACTTGACCTTGACCTGGGTGAAGACGGCCTTGGTCTCAGGATCTTCGGCCTTCTCGATGGTGATCTTGATCTCGAGGTCGCCGATGGTGCGGGCGTAGACGATGACGCTGTTCAGCTCCTTGTTGGCGCCGCGGTCGTCGGTCTCGCCGGTACGGAGGGTGCCGGGCATGGCGTCGATGGTGCGCTTGACGGCGTTGAAGACGGCCTCGGTGTCGGAGGTGTAGCGGGTGGTCAGCACGCCGGTGACGTTGGAGAAGGAGGCTTCGCGGTTCTGGGAGTTATCCACGCCGATCTGGGTGGAGCATCCGGCGAGGACGAGGGCGGCGAGGAGGGCGAGGGCGGTTTTCATGGGCAAGGGACGTGGTTGAGTGGTTGGAGACAAAGCACAGCCGGCGGCCGTTGGCAAACAGTTTCGCCCTTCCGCCGCGGCCTCGCGCCGGCCGGAACTGTAGTGTTAATCTCATTACAAAGCCTGCCCGAAGCCGGCGGAGCGGATCTTCCAGGCGCGGCCGGGCAGGGGATGGAGGGGGTCGAAAACGCTCCGCGGACATAAAAATAACCTAAAATGTTCAAATTCAAACACTTCCGCATAATAAGGACTGATTTCAGTCATTTAAACGCCCTGGCCGCGCTGTGAACAAGAAAATGGTTAGATCTGGGGCTAAACTCTTGACCAGTGGGGAGGTGTGGGGAAAAGTGGGTCATCTGGGGGCAACTCCCCATACTTAATGTCTATTGGCGCCAACAACGGTCTCTTCACCGGCATCCATAAAGGAAAGATGGATGAGAAGAACCGTGTCACCATCCCGGCGGCCTGGCGTTTCGACGAAGAAGCGACGTTCCTCGCGGTGTTCCACCCCGCGCTCGGATCGATCGTCGTGTTCCCTCCGTCGATGACCGAACGCATCCGCCTCGCCTCCCAGCAGGTGACGGTGAGCGATCCCGTGAAGATGGACGCGATCACGCTGCTCGCGACCAACAGCATCCAGGTCACCTGCGACAAGGCCGGCCGCATCACGCTCAACGAGCACATCGTCACCGAGGCCAAGCTCGAGCGCGAGGTGATCTTCCGCGGCGGCTTCACCACGTTCCAGCTCGCCTCGCCGACGCCGCCCAAGGCCGACCGCGATTCCGAGTCCGCGCTCACCATCCTCCGCGCCTTGCGCGAACTGGGTCTGTGATGCGTATCCTGAAGTTACTTACACTGCTCACACCTTATTCACAGACCGCCGCATGACCAGCCACGTCCCAGTCCTGCTCGAGGAGTGCCTGACGCTCCTCGCTCCGCAGGACGGGCGCGCCTACCTGGATTGCACCTTCGGCGGCGGCGGCCACACCGCGGCGATCCTCGCCCGGGCGCCGGGCTGCTCGGTCGACGCGATGGACCGCGACCCCGCCGCCGGTGAGCGCTCCGCGGCGCTGCTCGCCGCCCACGTCGGCCGGCTGCGTTTCCATTCCGAGAATTTCCGCCACCTTGACCGCGTTCCGGGCCGATTCGATGGTGTTCTGATGGACATTGGGGTGTCCTCATACCAATTGGATGTCCCGGAGCGCGGTTTCTCCTTCCGCTACGACGCGCCGAACGACATGCGCATGGACACGCGCGTCGGCCGCAGCGCCGCCGAGTTCCTCGAGCGCGGCGACCGCGCCGAACTCGAACGCGCCGTCCGCGACTACGGCGAGGAGCCCCGCTGGTTCCGCGTCGTCAACGCGATCGTCGCCGCCCGCGGCACCGGCCGCCTCGCCCGCACCGCCAGCTTCGCCGAACTCGTCGCCGAGGCCGCGCCCCCCGCGCCCGGACCCCGCGGCCCGCATCCGGCCACCCGCACCTTCCAAGGCGTCCGCATCGCGGTCAACGACGAGCTCGGCGCCCTGGCCGACGCCCTTCCGCTCGCCTTCGGCAAGCTCAACGCCGGCGGCGTCCTCGCCGTCATCTCCTTCCATTCCCTCGAGGACCGGATGGTGAAGCGTTACATGAACGAGGTCGCCGGCCGTCCCGTCGACCGCGACGACTCCCGCAACCAGGACGACCGCGTCAAGCAGGCCGACCTCCTCACCCGCAAGGCCGTCCAGCCTTCCGAAGCCGAACAGCTTCGCAACCCCCGCAGCCGCTCGGCGCGCCTCCGCGCCGTCCGCCGCCTCGCCGCATGAGCCCGCGCCTCCTCACCTGGGCCTGCGTCCTCGCCACCGTGGCGGCCTTCGCCGTCGGCACGATCAACATCATGCGCCTGCGCGTGGAAGCCGACACGATCGGCAGCCGCATCCAGCGCCTCGAACGCGACACCTCCCTTTCTAAGAAGGAGTACGACATCGCCCGCCGGCACGTCCAGCAGGCCGTCGACATCCTCTACCTGCAGCAGCGCATCGGCGACGCCCTCAAGCCGCCGGTCCCCGAGCAGGTGGTGTGGATCCGAGTCTCTCCTTCGGCCGCGTCCCCGGCCGTCCTTTTCTCCGCGAGCCCCCGGATGACGGCGCGCGAAATCGCCTTCCTCGGTTCGGGAGGGCAGGGAGGACCCGGCGCTCGATGAGCCTGCCCCACGCCAGGCGAACGCGCTACCGTTTGCTGGCATGGGTCGTCCCCTCCTGCTTCCTGGCCGTGGTCGTACGGCTGGTCTGGTTGCATTGGGTCGACGCCCCTCGTCTGCGCGCGGAGGCCTTGCAGGCCCGTCGCGTGCTCCAGGAGAAGCCGTGCCGTCGCGGTGACATCCGCGACGCGCAGGACAACCTGCTCGCCCTGTCCGAAGACGTCTGGGACATCGGCGTGGACCCCGACGTGCTCACCAAGGCCGACCGCGAGCGCGCGGCCGAGGTCGCCGTCGCTCTCGGCCTGCCCGCCGCCAAGGTCCGCCTGGCCTTCGACACCACCGTCCGCACCGACGCCGCCGGCGAGGAGCACCGCATCCGCTGGTCCATCCTCGCGCGCGAGGCCGGCGAGGACGTCGTCAAGCGCGTCAAGGCGCTCGGTATCAAGGCGCTCCGCGCCGAACTGAAGTACCGCCGCAGCTACCCCAAGGGCCAGCTCGCCGCGCACGTCCTCGGCTACGTCAACAAGGAGGGCGTCCCCGCCGCCGGCATCGAGAGCGTGATGAACCCGCTCCTCGAAGGCCAGAAGGGCTGGATCGAATCCGAACGCGACGGCCGCCACCGCGAGCTCACCAGCATCCGCCTGCGCGAGGTCGCGCCGGTCGACGGCAGCACCGTCGTCCTCACGATCAACAGCCTCGTGCAGAAGACCTGCGAAGAGGCGCTCGCCGCCGCCGCGGCCCGTTATAATCCCAAGGGCGCCGTCATCATCGTCAGCGAGCCGCGCACCGGCCGCATCCTCGGCCTCGCGAACTGGCCCACCTTCGACCTCAACCGTTTCTTCGACCCGCAGGCCGCGCCGATGGACAGCCAGCGCAACCGCGCCGTCTCCGACGTCTACGAGCCGGGTTCGGTCTTCAAGATCGTCGCCGTCGCGGGCGCGCTCGAGGAGCGCCTCATCACGCCGAACTCCGTCTACGACTGCGGCGCGACCAGCGTGCCTTACCGCGGCCGCATGGTCTCGCTCCCGGCCGACTCGCACGCCATCGGCGCCGCCGACATCCGCCAGATCGTCCGCGAATCCTCCAACCGCGGCACCGTCCAGGTCGGCATGCAGTACGCCGAACGTTTCGGCGAAGACCGTTTCTTCACCCTCATCAAGTCGTTCGGCTTCGGAGCCCCGACGGGCCTGATCACCGGCGCCGAGGTGCCCGGTCTGCTCATCCCGCCCAAGCGCTGGGACGGGCTCACCATCTCCCGCGTGCCGATGGGCCACTCGGTCAGCGTCACCGCGATGCAGATGCACATGGCGATGTCGGTCGTCGCCGCCGACGGCCTGCTGATGCAGCCGCAGCTCGTGCTCCGCGTCGAGGACCCGAAGACCAAGGCCACCGTGCTCGACTACGCCCCGCGTTCGCGCGGCCGCGCCATCACGCCCGCGACCGCCGCGCAGATGGCCACGCTCCTGCGCGCCGTCTGCGGCAAGGGCGGCACCGCCCCGATCGCCGACATCCCCGGCTACGAGGTCGCCGGCAAGACGGGCACGACGCAGAAGATCGTCAACGGACGCTATTCCTCCGCCCACCACGTCGCCTCGTTCGCGGGCTTCTTCCCCGTCGGCGACCCGAAGCTGGCCATCACCGTGATCATCGACGAGCCGCAGGGCGAAGGCGTCGGCTACGGCGGCAAGGTCTCCGCCCCTGTCTTCCGCGAGGTCGCCGAGAAGTGCATCCGCTGGCTCGACCTCCCGCCCGTCTCCAACCTTCCGCGCGGTCCCGTCGCCGACCTCGGCCGATGACGCCTCCGCCCGCGATGATGCCCGCCTCGATGGAACGTCCGACCTTCAACGCGCTGCTCCAGGGGCTGCCCGTGCTCGGCCGGACGGGCGATGGCTCGGTGCGCGTGACCACGATCGTGACGGACAGCCGCCGCGTGCTCCCGGGCGCGCTCTTCTTCGCCCTCCCGGGCCTGCGGGCCAACGGCCATGCCTTCCTTGACGACGTGATCGCCCGCGGCGCCGCCGCGATCATCTCCGGCGAGCCCGTCGCCGGCCTGCCCGCCGTCGCTGCCGCGCAGGTCGCCGATCCGCGCCGGATGCTCGCCGAGATCGCCCGCCGTTTCTACGGCCACCCCGAAGAGGCCCTGCGGCTCGCCGGCGTGACGGGTACCAACGGCAAGACCACGGTCTCGACGCTGCTCCGGCACCTGCTCCAGGACGACGGTTCGCAGTGGGGCCTGGTCGGCACGGTCCGTTACCACCTCGGCCGCCGCTCGATCCCCTCTTATAAGACGACGCCCGACTCGGCCGACCTCGCCGCCTTCTTCCGCCAGATGGCCGACGCGGGCTGCGCCGGCGCCTGCCTCGAGGTGAGCTCGCACGCGCTCCACCAGGAACGCGTCCACGGCTTCCGTTTCCAGGTGGCGGCTTTCACGAACCTCACCCGCGACCACATCGACTACCACGGCGACCTCGCCGCGTACCTCGACGTCAAGACGATGCTCTTCGACGGCCGCAACGGCGCGGTGCCGGACGTCTGCGTGATCAACGTCGACGATCCGTCCGGCCGCGTGCTCGCCGAAGCCTGCCGCCGCCGGGGGGCCTTGCTCACCTTCGGCCTCTCGCCGGACGCCGACGTCCGCGCGACGGACCTCGCCCTCGACACCGGCGGCGCGGTCTTCACGGTCCGCCACGCGGGCCGCTCCGCCGTCTTCAAGTCGACCCTCCCGGGCGATTACAACGTCTCCAACGTCCTCTGCGCCCTCGCGATGGCCGCCGCGTTCGGGCGCGATCCGCTCGCCCTCGCGCCCGCCTTGGCCGCCTTCCCCGGCGTGGCCGGCCGCATGGAGCGCGTCGAAGCCGGCCAGCCTTTCCCCGTCTTCGTCGACTACGCGCATACCGACGACGCGCTCCGCAACGCCTTGCGCATGCTCCGTGACATCACGCCCGGCCGCGTGCTCTGCGTCTTCGGCTGCGGCGGCGACCGCGACCGTGGCAAGCGTCCCGCGATGACCCGGGCCGTCGCCGAGACCGCCCACCTCGCTTGGGCCACCGCGGATAATCCGCGCAAGGAGCCGCTCGAACGTATCTTCGCCGACATGCGCGAAGGCCTCGGTCCGCTGCCCGCCGTCGAATTCGTCGCCGACCGGCGCGACGCCATCGGGCGGGCCCTCGCCGCCGCGAAGGCGGGCGACTGCGTCGTGATCGCGGGCAAGGGACACGAGACGACCCAGGAATTCGCCGACACCGTGGTCCCGTTCGACGACCGTCAGGTCGTGCGCGAGATCCTCGAGCTCCGGAGGGGCGTCTCCGCATGAACCTCGCCTACGCCGCCTCGGATCTCGCCGCCTGGACGGACGGACGCTGGACCGCCGCGCCCGCCGCGACCGTCGCGGGCTTCGGCATCGACACGCGCGCCCTGCGCGCCGGTGAGATGTTCGTCGCGGTGCGCACGGAGCGCCGCGACGGCCATGACTTCCTCGCCGCCGCCCGCGCGGCCGGCGCCGCCGGCGCCTTGGTCGGCCGTCCGGTCGCCGATCCGTTGCCGCAGCTCGTGGTCGCCGACCCGCTCGACGCGTTGCGCCGGATCGCCGCCCGCGCGCGCGCCGCTTTCCCCGGCGTCGTGATCGGCATCACCGGCAGCGTCGGCAAGACTTCGACCAAGGAGCTGCTCGCCGCCTTGCTCGGCGCCGAAGCCTTCGCGACCGAGGCCAACCTCAACAACACCATCGGCGTCCCGCTGATGCTGCTGCGCGCCGACCCCGCCCGCCACCGTTACGCCGTGATCGAGGCGGGCATGAGCCTGCCGGGCGAACTCGGCGTCTCGGCCGCCGTCGTCCGCCCCGACATCGCGATCGTCACGGCGGTCGCCCCCGTCCATCTCGAAGGCGTCGGTTCGCTCGCCGGCATCGCCCGCGAGAAAGCTTCGCTCGTCGGCGCGCTCGCGCCCGGCGGCCAGGCCGTGCTGCCCGCGTCCTTGCTCTCGTGGCCTGACTTCGCCGCCTACGCCGACCGCTCCGTCGCGGTGGCCTTCGGCGATGAGCCGCTCCCGGCGGTCGCGCCCGCGCGGCTCGTCCGGGCTTCCTTCGGCGTCGCCGCCGACGGCGGCCGCACGCTCGTGCTCGACGGCGAGACCTTCCCGCTCGGTCCTTTGTCCGACGGCCTCGCGCGTAATGCCGCGCTCGCCGTCGTCGCCGCGAAGCTCGCCGGCCGCACGTCGGCCGAACTCGTCGCCGCGCTCGCGGCCTGGGCGCCCCCGCCCGGACGCGGCAGCGTGCACGTCGACGGCCCGCGCACCTTCACCGTCGACTGCTACAACTCCAGCCCGGCTTCGCTGCTCGACGCCGCGCAGGCCTTCGACCGGCGCAGCCGCTCTGCGGCGGAACCTCGTCTTTTCGTGCTCGGCGGCATGGCCGAGCTCGGCCCCACCTCCGCGCGACTCCACCGCGACTGCGGCGCGCAGCTCCCTCTCCGTCCGGACGACCGCGTGGTCGTCTTCGGCGGCGATGCGGCGGCGTTCCTGCAGGGAGTCGCGCACCCGGAGGCGGGTTTCCTCGCCGCCACGATCGAGGAGGCCGCCGCCCGCGTGGCCGCCCATCGCGGCCATGTCTTCCTCAAGGGCAGCCGCTCGTTCGCGCTCGAACGCTGCCTGCCTCCTCACCTGCGCGCCGCGCTTTCCTTCCACTAGGATGCTTTACCGTCTCAGCGAACTCGTCCACGCCTGGGGGCCTTTCCGCCTCTTCGACTACATCACCGTCCGCGCGATCCTCGCCGGCGTCACGGCCCTCCTGCTGGGCATGCTCGTCTCCGGCCGGCTGATCGGCGTGCTCGCGCGCCTGCGCCAGCCCGAGCGTTCCAAGGCCCTCATGGGCGAACTCGCCAAGGAAGGCGGCAAGGTGCCGACCATGGGCGGGCTGATCATCGCCGCCGCGACCATCCCCGCCGTGCTCCTCTGGGCGCGTCCGGGCGTCCTCGTCTTCGCCTCGCTCTGGTGCCTCGTCGGCATGGGCCTCGTCGGGCTCTACGACGACTGGCTCAAGGTCCGGCACGGCAGCTCCGACGGCATCTCCGCCCGCCTCAAGCTCGCGGGCCAGGGCTTCGTGGCGCTCACCGCCTTCGGGATCGTCCTGCTCGATCCGTCCTACCGCGAAGGCCTCGCCGAGATCTGGCTCCCGGTCCTCAAGGAGCCGCTGTGGTCCGCCGGTTCGCTGGGCTGGCCGCTGGCCGCGTGCGTCGCCGTCGCGGGCGTGTTCTTCATCCTCGTCTGCGTCGGCTGCTCGAACGCCGTGAACCTCACCGACGGCCTCGACGGCCTCGCCATCGGCTGCGTGCTGATCACGACCGCCATCCTCGGCGTGGTGGCCTACCTCGCGGGCCACGCGGAGTTCGCCTCCTACCTGCGCATCCGCCACGTCGCGGGCGCCGGCGAGCTCGCGGTCTTCTGCGCCGCGCTCTTCGGCGGCAGCCTCGTGTTCCTCTGGCATAACGCGGCGCCGGCGGAGATCTACATGGGCGACGTCGGCGCGCTCGGCCTCGGCGGCGCGCTCGGCGCCGTCGCGTGCCTGATGCGTCAGCCCTTCCTGCTCGCCATCGTCGGCGGCGTGTTCGTCGTCGAAGCCGTCTCGGTCATCCTGCAGGTCGCCTACTTCAAGCGCACGGGCGGCAAGCGGCTGTTCCTGATGACGCCCATCCATCACCACTTCCAGAAGAAGGGCTGGCCCGCGACCAAGGTCGTGGCGCGCTTCTGGATCCTCTCGCTCCTCTGCGGCCTGCTCGGGCTGCTCTCCCTCAAGCTGCGATGAGCGAGTTCCCCGAGTCCCTCCGCCGCCGGCTCGCCCGGCCCGCCGCCATCTTCGGAGAGGGCGTGAGCGGACGTTCCGTCGCCGACTCGCTCGCCGCGGGCGGCTTCGCCTCGGTCATCTACGACGAACGCGGCGAGAACCGCGGGTTCGGGCCCGAGGAGGCCGCGCGTCACGACCTGCTCGTCTACAGCCCCGGCTTCGCGCAGACGCACCCGTGGCTGCTCGCCGCCCGCCGCGCGGGCCTGCATTGCCTCACCGAGCTCGACTTCGGCGCGCTCCTCTGGACGGGCCCGGCCGTGGCCGTGACCGGCACCAACGGCAAGACGACCATCACCGAGTTCCTTTCGTTCGCGTTCAAGCGCGCCGGCCTCGACGCCATCGCCTGCGGCAACGTCGGCCTGCCGCTCACCTCGCTGCACCGCACCGTCTCCAACGGCTCCTTCCTCGCGGTCGTCGAGGTCAGCTCCTTCCAGGCGGAGGACCTCCGTCACTTCACGCCCGAGGCCGTGCTCTGGTCCAACTTCGACGAGGATCACCTCGACCGTCACGGCGAGCTCGAGAGCTATTTCCGGGCGAAGTACCGCCTGATCGAGCGCATGATGCCGGGCGGCATCCTCGTCGTCGGCGAATCCGTCGTCGCCGCCGCGCGCGCCTTCGGCATCGAACTCCCCGCCGAGACCCTCGTCGCCACGCGCGCCGAGGTGGCGGACACCGTGCCGGCCGGTTCGGTGTTCGACAGCTGGCCGCAGCGCGAGAACTGGGCCCTGCTCGTGAAGTACTGGCAGGCCCGCGGCCTGCCGCTCCGTCAGCTCGAGGAGGCCGCGCGCCTCTTCCGTCTCCCGCCGCATCGCCTGCGCAAGGTCGCGGAGAACAAGGGCGTCGAGTTCTGGAACGACTCCAAGGGCACCAATTTCCACGCGGTCGAAGCCGCGCTCTCGCAGTTCAGCGTCCCGGTCCGATGGATCGGCGGCGGCAAGTGGAAGGGCGGGGACCTCGGCCGCTTCGTGCGCCGCATCGCCCCGCTCATCGAGTCCGCCTGCCTGATCGGCGAGACCGCCGAGGAACTGAAGCGCCACTTCGACGAGCTCGGCAAACCCGCCCGCTGCTATCCGGCGCTGCAGGACGCCGTCGTCGGCGCCGCCAAGGACGCGCAGGGTCCCGCCGTGATCCTGCTCAGCCCGGGCTTCTCCAGTTTCGACCAGTTCCGCGGCTACTCCGAGCGCGGCCTCGTCTTCGAACGCGCGGCCACGGCCCTTTCCCAACGTTCCTGATTTTCTCACACCAAACCCACCCAGCCCAAACACCCACACCACCATGCGTCCCATCATCACCGTCACCGCCGTCGTGCTCGTGCACCTCTGCGTCATCGCCGTCCTCGTCGGCGTCAACGGCTGCCGCAGCACCAGCGGCTTCGAACAGCCCGGCGACACCGCCGCCTTCTCCGGTGGCGCCCGTCCGGTCGCCGCCGCTCCCTCGGCCGTCGCGCCGGCTCCGGCCGCCGTGCCTTCCGACCGTCTGCCGACCCCGGCGCCGACCAAGCTCGCCGCGAACGGTCCCGTCGGTCCGGGCGGCAAGCGCACCGTCGTCAAGGGCGAGACGCTCTTCAGCGTCGCCAAGAACGAGAACGTCTCGATCTCCGCGCTCGCCAAGGCCAACGGCCTCTCGCTGAACGCCATGCTCAAGGCCGGCCAGGTCCTGACGATCCCGTCGGCCTCGGCTCCTTCCGCCGCTCCGAAGGCCGCCGCGCCCAAGGCCGCCGCCCCTAAGGCCGCCGCCGCTCCCGCTCCGACCTTCGCCCCGCTCAAGCTCGTCCCGCTCACCGGCACCGCGCCCGCCCCGGTCGCCGCTCCGGACAAGAAGTAAGCCCTCGCGCCGTCGCACGCCATGGTCATCAAGGTCAAGCAGGAGGAGCCGGGCGCCCTGGGTGGGTACGCCCTCGGCATCTTCGTGCTCGCGGTGACCTTGGCGTTGTTCGGCCTGATGGTGCAGTACAGCGCCGGTATCTCGCTCTCGGCGAGCAACCGTACCGCCGCCTTCTACCGCCAGCTGGCCTACGTCCCGGTCGCGTTCATCGCCGGCTTCGCGTTCTTCCGGCTCGACCTCGACATGGCCCGCGCCTGGCGCGTGCCGATCCTCTGGATCGCGTGCGGCCTGATGGTCCTCGCGCGCGTGCCCGGCGTCGGCGTCTCGGTCAACGGCTCCTGGCGCTGGATCGACTTCGGCTTCTTCCGCCTGCAGGCGTCGGACCTCGGCAAGCTCGCCCTGGTCATCGTGCTCTCGCACTTCCTCGCGGTCATGCAGCGGCATACCTTGCCGAACAAGTTCCCGCTCTACCGGCTGCGCGACCGCAAGCCGTTCATCTTCACGGACCGCGGCTGGATCGACTGCCGCGAAGGCTTCGTCAAGCCGGTCGGCGTCCTGCTCGGCATCGCCGCCTGCATCGCCTTCGGTCCCGACCTCGGCACGATCCTGCTCTGCTGCGCCGTGGGCGGCGTGATGATGCTGGTCTCCGGCGTCCGCTGGGCCTACGTGATCCCGAGCTTCCTGATCGGCCTCGGCGGCCTCACCGTCCTGATCCTCAACTGGCCCAACCGCCTGCGTCGCTTCACCTCGTTCCTCGAGCCCTGGGAGAAGCGCGGTGACGAAGCCTATCAGCTCTTCGAAGGCATGGTGGCCTTCGGCGTCGGCGGCCTGACGGGGAAGGGCGCCGCGAACGGCCTGCAGGGCCGCGCCTACCTCCCGGAGGCCCACACCGACTTCGTCTTCTCCGTCATCGGCGAAGAGTACGGGCTCGCCGCCACGACGCTCGTGGCGCTGGCGTACCTCGGCATCTTCTGGTGCGCCTACCGCGCGATGCGCCACACCGCCGACCTCTATCGTTTCAACGTCTGCCTCGGCGCCACGCTCTTCCTCGTCTTCCAGGCGCTCATCAACATGGGCGTCGTGACCGGCCTGCTGCCGACCAAGGGCATCTCGCTCCCGTTCATCAGCTACGGCGGCACCAATCTCGTGATCATGGCCTGCATGGTGGGCCTGATCCTCAACTGCGTCCGCGCCTCGGGCCAGCCGGCCTTCGAGCCGAAGGAGGCGCGCGCATGAGCCGCGTGCTGCTCGCCTGCGGCGGTACCGGCGGCCATCTCGCGCCCGGCATCGCCCTCGCCCAGCGGCTCACCGAGGAAGGTCATGAATGCCGGCTGATCGTCAGCCGCAAGGCCGTCGACGCGCGCATGACCGCGCATTACCCGCGCCTCTGCTTCGTGCCGGGCAAGGGTCGCGGCTTCGGCCCGGGCCTCGTCGGCCGCCTGCTCTTCTTTCCCGCGCTCCTCGGCGCCGTCTGGTCTTCGTGGCGCCTGCTGCGGGAGTTCCGTCCGTCGGTGCTCGTCTGTTTCGGCGGCTTCATGAGCCTCGCTCCCGCGATCGCGTGCCGCCTCGCCGGCGTGCCTGTCCTCGTGCATGAGGCGAACCGCCACCCCGGCAAGGCCGTGCGGCTGATCGCGCGTTTCGCGACGTCGGTCCATCTGCCCGCGGGCGTCCGCCTGCCGGGCGTCGCCGCGGACCGACAGCATGATTCCGGTTATCCCGTGCGCGCCGAGATCCGTCCCGAAGCCCGCGAGGCCGCGCGTCGCGCGCTCGGCCTGCCGCCCGCCGGTCGCCTCGTGCTCGTCGTCGGCGGCAGCCAAGGCGCCGCGCGGCTCAACCGCTGGGTCGAAGCCCATCTCGCGGATTTCGCCGAGCGCGGCGTGCACGTGCTCTGCCTCACCGGCCCCGGCGGCCGCGAGGACGAGGTCCGGACGCCTCAGTCCGTGGTGAAGTTCCTCCCGTTCTGCCATCAGATGGCGGCGGCCTATTCCGCCGCCGACCTCGCCGTCGCGCGCGCCGGCGCGGGCACGCTCGCCGAACTCGCGACCTGCCGGACGCCCGCCGTCCTCATCCCGCTGCCGTCCGCGGCCGACGACCACCAGACGGCCAACGCCCGCGAGAGCGCGCGGACCGGCGCCGCGCTCCTCCTGCCCGAGGCGGAGCTGGATCGCCTCGCCGAACTCGTCTTCGGCCGCCTTCATGACAACGCGGCGCTCGCCGCCATGCGCGACGCGCTCGCGCTGGCCGACGCGGCCAATCGTTGGGAAGCCCTCGCCACGGAGACCGTCGCCCTCGCCGGCGGCGCCCCCGCATGAGCGGTTCCGCCTGGATGCTCGGGGCGTGCGGCATGGGCGTCGGCCCGCTCGCGCTCTACCTGAAAGGCGACGGCTGGGAAGTCTCGGGCTGGGATGACTCGACCGGCAGCCCGATGGAACTCCAGCTCGCCAACGGCGAAGTCCCGCTCCTGCGCGATCCCTGGGCCGCGGGCCGTCGTCCGACCGTCGTCGGCCGTTCCAGCGCGGTGAAGCCCGGCCACCCCGCGCTCGCGCTCGCCGAAGGCCATGGCGTGCGCACCTTGCGTCGCGGCGAACTCCTCGCCGAAGCCGTCGCCGGGCGCCGCTTCGTCGCCGTGTGCGGCAGCCACGGCAAGACCACCACCTGCGGCCTGCTCGTCGCCGCGCTCGCCAGCGCGGGCGCCGACTTCGGCTACGTGCTCGGCGGGCTCTTCCGCGACCCGACGTTCCCGCCCGCGCGCGCCTCGGCGGCTTCGCCCTGGGTCGTCGCGGAGGTCGACGAGAGCGACGGCACGATCGGCGCGTTCTCGCCCGACGTCACCGTGGCGGTGAACCTCGACTGGGATCATCCCGATTATTACCGTGACGAAGCCGCGCTCGAAGCCGTCTTCCGGGCGCTCTTCGAACGTACCCGTTCCGCCGTCGTGATCCCCGTCGGCAACGAGCGCCTCGAGCGCCTCGTCGCCGGACTCAAGGTGCCGGTCATCCGCGTCGGCGACGAAGGCGACTACTCCTGCCGGCTCGTGCAGGGCGGTCATTCCTCGTCGGTCGTGGCGCTCGGCGGACGTTTCCCCGCGGGTCAGTTCAACCTTCCCGTCGCGGGCACCTTCAATCGCTCCAACGCCGCGCTGGCGCTCGCGGTCACGCACTTCATCACGGGCGGGCTCGTCGCCGAACCGCTCGCCCGCTGGCGCGGCATCCGCCGCCGGCAGGACGTCCTCTTCGAACGCACCGGCCTGCGCGTGCTCGCCGACTACGCCCACCATCCGACGGAGATCGCGGCGCTCCTCCAGTGGGTGCGCGAGACGCACGCCGGACGGCTGCTCGTCGTCTTCCAGCCGCATCGCCACACCCGCACGCGCCAGTATGCCCGCGAATTCCGCGACGCGCTCGCCGTCGCCGACCAGGCGCTCGTGCTGCCGGTCTATTCCGCCGGCGAAGCCGCCGTCGAAGGCGGCGGTTCGGACGCGATCGTCGCCGGTTCCGCGCACCGTCTCGTCGAGGACCGCCGCGCGCTGCCGGCCTTGCTCGACGCTCTCGCCGAGGGCGCCGACACCGTGGTGGCTTTCGTGGGCGCGGGCGACATCGAGCGCGACGCCGAGGCTTACGCCAAAGTGCTGCGTCGTCGCGGCGAAGGCGTGCTGACCGCCGACCTCCCCGACCTCGTCGCCGGCCGCCTGTCCGCCGATTGCGTCCTCCGCGCCAATGAGCCGCTCGCCCGTCGCACCACGCTGGGCCTCGGCGGCGCGGCCCGCTGGTATGCCGAACCCGCATCGGTCGACGACCTCGTCACGCTCCTGCGGGCGGCGGCCGAACTCGACCTCCGCTGGTTCGTGCTCGGCCGTGGTTCCAATCTCCTCGTGCCTGACGAAGGTTACGACGGCCTGATCCTGCATCTCGACGCCGCCCGCTGGGGCGCCGTGACCGATCTCGGCGAAGGCCGTTTCCGCGTCGGCGGCGGCACCCGCCTCAAGGAACTGTGCGGCGTGGCCGCGCGCGCAGGCCGCACCGGCTTCGAATTCCTCGAAGGCATCCCCGGCACCGTCGGCGGTTCCTTGCGCATGAACGCCGGCGCGATGGGCGGCTGGATCTTCGACGTCGTCGAATCCATCGAGTGGCTCACCCCGCAGGGCCGCGTGCGCGCCGCGCGTCGCGACTGTTTCGACGCCCTCTACCGCGATTGCCCCCAGCTGCACGGCGCCGTCGTCCTCTCCGCCGTCCTGCGTTCGCCTACGGCCGACGATCCTGCCGCCATCCGTGGCCGCATGGACGAACTGGCCGCGCGCCGCCGCGCCTCGCAGCCGCGCGAGGCGAGCGCCGGTTGCGTCTTCCGTAATCCCGAAGGCGACAAGGCCGGCCGGCTCATCGACCTCAGCGGGCTCAAAGGCCGCGCCGTCGGCCCCGTCTCGGTCTCGCCGACCCACGCCAACTTCCTCGTCAACGCCGGCGACGCCAAGGCCGCGGACTTCCTCGCGCTCATGCGGACGGTCCGCGCCGAGGTGAAGGCCCGCCAGGGCGTCGAGCTCCAGCCGGAGATCGTCGCGCTCGGCCGCGAATGGAAGGAACTCCTATGAGCGACGCCCTGCAGATCATCGTCCTCTGCGGAGGTCTTTCCTCCGAACGCGAGGTCTCGCTCCGTTCCGGCAAAGCCGTGGCCGAAGTCCTGCCCGGCGCCCGGCTCGTCGAACTGACGGCCGACGCCTTGCCCGATTGGCTCGATGCCGCCCAGCACGTGGTCTTCCCGGTCCTGCACGGTGGTTGGGGCGAGGACGGCCGCGCCCAAGCCGAACTCGAAGCCCGCGGGGTCGCCTTCGCCGGGTGCGCTTCGGCCGCCAACCGGCTCTGCATGGACAAGGTCGCGACCAAGCAGGCCATGCGCGCCGCCGGCGTCCCGGCCATCCCTGAGGTCGCCTTCGCGGGGGCCGCCAAGCCGACGGCCGCCGCGCTCGTGGCCGCCTTAGGCGAACATCTGGTGATCAAGCCCTCCGACCAGGGCAGCAGCGTCGGTCTCTACATGCTGGAAGGGGAAGCCGCCGTGGCCAAGGCCCTGGCTGAGATCCCCGCCGCCGGCCAGTGGATGGCCGAGCGCCGCCTCCGTGGTCGCGAGATGTCGATCGGCCTGCTGGACGGGCGCCCCATGGGCCTCGTCGAGATCGTCCCGCTCACCGGGGTCTACGATTACCAGACCAAGTACACCAAGGGCGCCTCGGAGTATCTCTTCCCCGCGCCGATCCCCGCCGAGCTCACCGCCGCCATCGGCGAGGCCGCCGCGCGGCTCTTCGCCGCCTGCGGCTGCCGGGACTTCGCCCGCGCGGATGTCTTCCTTGAGCCGGACGGCCGCTTCTATTTCCTCGAGATCAACACGATGCCCGGCATGACCGCCACCAGCCTGATGCCCAAGAGCGCTTCCTGCGTCGGGCTCGATTTCCCCGCGCTCGTGCGCCGCATGGCCGCCCCGGCCCTCGCGCGCGCCGCGCACACCGACCAACGCTGACCATGGGCCTCTTCGATTCTTTGTTCGGCCGCCGCCGCGACGCTTTCCGCGGGCAGGCCGACCGTGACTGGCGCGCCCTCGTGCCGCAGGACGTCCAGCGCGTGCCCGCCGGCGAACTCGGCCGCAAGCGCGTCGTGCGCTCCAAGCTCCCGACCGTCGCCGCGGCGCTCTTCCTCGGCGTGCTCGTCACGCTGCTCTGGTGGGCCGTCGACGAGTCCGCGGCCGGCGCTCCCGCCGGCAAGCTGCGCTTCCAGACGGACGGTTTCCTTTCCGAAGCCTTCGTGAAGAAGGTCGTCGCCGCGGGTCCCGAAGGCTTCGCGCGTGACGTCCGTTCCATCAAGGCCGAGCTCGAGGCCGACAACCAGGTCGTCGCGGCCGACGTGCGCCGCCGCGGCGACGGCACGCTCGAGATCACCCTGCGCGAGCGGCTCGCCGTCGCCAAGATCGTGAGCCTCGCCGAGAAGAACGCCGCGATGCAGGTGCGTCTCGTCGCGGCCGACGGCCAGACCTTCGCCGGCGTCGGTTACCCCGAACAGGCGGTCCGCAACCTGCCGGAGATCCAGCATTTCCGTTCGACCGGGACGGATGACGACCTGCTCATCGACGGCATCGAGGTCGCCGCGCCCTTCCTGCTGACCGTGCGCACGAGCTATCCGCAGCTCTACAAGCAGTGGTCGGCCCTCTCGCTGCGCGACTGCTTCGGCGCGCAGGAGGATTCGCCTGGCTCGAACCTCCGCGTCACCGTCCGCCCCGGCACCCAGCCGATGGACCGCCCCGCCTTGGTCGAGATCGTCTTCTCCACCGCCAACTGGCGCAACGAGCTCGCGCTGCTCGGCCGCATCAACGTCGACGAACTCCTGCGCCGGCCCGGCACCACCGCGCCGGCCTACGTGCTCAAGATGTCCATCCAGAACCGCACCAACGCCGCTTCGCCCGTCCCTGAACCTCGCCTCGTCCCCGTCACCGCCCCCGCCGCCCTCCCTCTCCGATGACCCCTAAGCCCCTTCCATCCCTCATCGCCGTCATCGACATCGGCACGCACAAGACCGCCAGCCTCCTCGGACAGGTCATCGACGGCAAGGCCCGCATGCTCAGCTTCAGCGAGCGCCGCACCGAAGGCGTCGTCAAAGGCACCGTCACCGACCTCGAGAAGCTCACCCATTGCGTGCACGAGGTCGTGAACGACATCGAGCGCGGCTCCGGGCGCGCGGTCGAACAGGTCTATCTCTCGTTGTCCGGACCGGCCGCCGAAGGCGAGCGCGTGAAGGGCTTCATCGCCGTGCCTGCGCACGACGGCAAGGTCACCGCCAAGGACGTGGCCGATGCGGTCGCCTCGGCCAAGCGCCTGGAACCGCCGGCGGGACGCAGCACGCTGCTCTACATGCGCCAGCCGACGATGCTGGACAACCGCGCGGTCGGCAACGCCGTCGGCATGACGGGCAAGCGCCTCGAGGTGAACTTCTGGCGCGTGACGATGGAAGAAGGCAACATGCGCATGCGCGTGGGCATGGTCAACGGCCTCAGCATCCGCGTGCGCGACTTCATCCTCGCCTCCCACGCCGCCGCCTGCGCGACGGCGAGCGACGCGGACAAGCAGGGCGGGGTGCTCGTCATCGACATGGGCGCCGGCACGACCGACTGGATCCTCTACTACAAGGAGCACATCCTCTGCGCGGGTTCGATCCCCGTGGGCGGCGAGCACCTCACCAACGACCTCAGCGTCGCGCTGCGCATCAGCCGCGAGACGGCCGAGGACCTCAAGCAGCGCTTCGGCTCGGCGCTCCACCGCGAGACCGACGTCAACCAGACCATCTGGAAGGACGGCGACAAGGGCGTGGGCGACCAGCAGTTCAACCGCGGCACGATCACCCAGGTGCTTTCGCTCCGCTACCAGGAGACGATCGAGTTCGTCCGCAAGGACGTGCTCCGTCGCCTCGAGCAGATCTTCCCCGGCCACGCCGTGCGCCTCGACCAGAACATGATCCCGTCGGGCGTGATCCTCACCGGCGGTTCGGCGAACCTCGCCGACGCGGCGGAGGCGGTCCAGCTCGTCACGGGCGTCTCGGCCCGCGTCGGCGTGCCTGACTTCGAGAACGAATCGCTGCGCAAGCCCGAGTATGCGGGCGTCGTCGGCCTCATGACCGCGGCCTTGGCCGACGCCCCGCCGGCCGTCGTCCGTCCCCGCGGCTTCCTCGCCCAGGTCAAGGCGCTCTTCCGCCTCTAAGATGGCCACGCCCGCCTCCATCCTGCTGGTCGGCCTCGGCGGCGCGGGCTGCGCCATGGTCACCCGGCTCTCGGCCCAGCTCCCCGCCGAGGTCTCCGTGGCCCTGCTCGACACCGACGCGCGCGCCTTGGCCGCCGGCGGACCCGGCACGAGCCTGCAGCTCGGCCGCGCGCAGACGCGCGGGATGGGTACCGGCGGCGAGGCCGCCCTCGGCCTGGCTTCCGCCGAAGCGGAGGAGCCGGCCCTGCGTCGACTCTTCACCGGCGTGCCGGTCGTCGTCCTCGTGACCGGCCTCGGCGGCGCCGGCTTCGCGGCCGAGACGGGCGCCACCGTGCTCGCCTTCGCGACGATGCCTTTCTCGCATGAAGGCGAACGCCGGATGCGCCAGGCCAACGAGGCCGCCGTCAAGATCGGCCAGAAGTGCCACGGACTCGTCGTGGTGCACAACGACCTCCTCCTGCAGCAGGTGGCGCCGGACGCCCCGTTGTCGGAATCTTTCGCCGCCGCCGACGCCTGGGTGGGCGGAGCCCTGCGCGGTCTGGCCAGCGCGTTCGCGCCCGGCGCGCTCATCGCCGTCGACCCTTCCTCCTTACGCTCGCTGCTCTCGACGCCCGGTTCGCCGACGCTCTTCGCCTTCGGCGTGGGCGAAGGTGAAGGCGCCGCGATGAAGGCCGCGCGCGCCGCCATCGAATGTCCGCTGGCCCACGCGCCCGGCGCCGTCGCCAAGGTGGCCTCGCTTTTCGTGCACGTCGCCGGCGGCCCCGCGATGACCTCGACCGAGGCTTTCGAAGCGGTCGCCGCGGTCCGCACGCGTTTCGGCGGCGAGACCTCCACGATCCTCTGCGCGCGCGTCGAGCCCGCGCTCGGCGACCGCATCGAAGTCTCGGTGCTCGGCGCTTCGCTGCCCGCGCCCAAGCCCCCCGCCAAGACGAAGAAGGGCGGCAAAGGCGAGGACCCCGCGCAGCCGATCTTCGAGTTCGCGACGGAGGAATCGATGCGCCGCGGCCTGTTCGGCGGCACGCCGATGACGTTCATCGACGGCCAGGACGTCGACGTGCCCGCGTACATACGCAAGGCCGTGCGCCTGCCGCCGGCGC